>CALCRE010000087.1 GCA_937894465.1 uncultured Clostridia bacterium | reverse complement strand
ACAGGGATTTTGCAGTGTCGATGTATCCTTGTGCCCAATAATCGCTGTTAGTTTCAGCAGGTTCATAATGTAAAGCCAAAACCAGTGCTTTTAAAAATTCATCCGCTCTAAAAGGCTCATTCGGACGGTAAGATCCATCGGGAAAACCGTTGATGATTCCCATTTTAATCAATAATCGAATATCGTCGGCATACCATTCATTTCCCACGACATCCGTCATTAAATTTTCAGCTTTTGCTATTTGGGGTATATGCGACATTGACAACACGACTGCAAGTAATAAACATAACATTTTTTTCATTCGTATATCATCCTCTTTCTTCTTTCGTATAGGATCATTATATCATATTATTACCATTAATGTTAAATGTAGATTATTGTCGTTTTATGTTTGTTTTTATAACGTAAATAGGCACATAGCTTTTGCTATGTGCCTATCCTTGCCCTTATATCTTATATTGCCTTGCTATCATGAAAAGTATTTATCTTAGTATAATTAACGGTACGTTCTGTACTGTTGTAAAGGCTGTAGAAACATTGCCTGCCTTGTCATATATTAATGATCCTGTCGGTACACTTAAGTATACGTCAGATCCGCCAAAATCATTCAGTTTGCTGTGATCACTTGATCCTACATTCACCACCAGTGAATTGGATGATACAACTGAACCGGTGGAACCTGTTTTATTGTCACTCGTTAGAATAACGGACTTGGCAAGACCTGCATCGAATAATATGATCTTGGTTACATCTACACTGTCTCCGACATCAGACGCTCCGTTAACAACAATATATAGTTTTCGCTCTTTTGCAACATACACTGCCGATGAGATACCGGTGACGGTAGGATCTACATAATCTACTGTCAACTGAACATTTTCTTTACTGACAACTGATCTTCCACTTATGTCATACAACTTGACAGTCACCTTGCCGCCTTCAGGCACTATTGCCTTTAATGCTGCATTAGAAGTTGAGTTTAAATCGAAATTAACAAAGGTGTCATATGGCAAAATGCTATTATCTGTTGCGACCAACCTATTATCCACATACAACTCAGCCTTCCCCCCGGTGGCTTGCCCTGCAATAATATTAGCTATTGCAGTTAAATTGACAGTGCTGCTGTTTATGGTATTATCCAAAGTCGTAACGCCTAATGTTGTAATCTTTACATTTGTCGGCGAAGCGAGGCCGGTTACGATGGAGTTGGATACCGTAACCGGTACACCTTGAATCGGTGTTATCAGCTCAAATGTGTTTCCGGCCACATCGGATAACAATGTTCCCGCCGTGAAAATTAGTGTGACATCATTACCTTGAAAATCTTTTAATGCCGCTTTGTCAAAGGATCCGACCTTTACCACCAATTGATTGTCACCATTTACGTTTCCTTTCGATCCGGTACGATCATCATCGGTCAACGTATGGAATCGTTGAAGACTTACATCATACAAGGTAATCTTGGTCACATCCACATCATCGCCCTTATGAGTTGCAACTGCTGCAGAAACAATCAGATGACCTTTTTCCGCATTGTACACTGCAGATGTTACCCCTGCAAAAACAGGCAGTTCATAATCCACCACAAGCTTGGGATTATCCTTTCCGCTCGTTACATATTGGCCGTCTTTGTTATACAGTTTGATGGATACCTTTCCCCCAAAAGGTATCACCGTTCTTAACCCTGCATTATCTGTCGTTCCGATATTAAAGTTTACAAAAGTATCATCAGGGTTAATCAATGTATCAAAAGCTACCAATTTAGAGCCGACATACAGCTCGGCTTTTCCCCCCGTAGCCTGACCGGCTGTAATGTCGGCGGTTACTGTCATATTGATTGTGGTGCTATTGATGGTGTTTTCCATTAATTTGCTTCCGAATGTGTTTATTTTAATGTTTTTAGGATTATCTAAATTCGGTATGATTACATACTCATCATCGTCATCGTCGTCTCTATCAACTTTAAATCCTAGAATCGATGCGATGTACTGTATCAATACTATAGTCTTATTCTTATTCATCTCTTTGAAAACACTTGCGTTTTCATCCTTCACTCCATTAATGGTAGCGTATTCATTTTTTAAATCAAGAACAATTTTGGTGCTACCTTTTTCAATGGTGATCACTCCTTTATCCTTATCGTAATCCACATCGGCACTCATACCTTTTGCAACCGGACTGATTGGCAACTGGTATCTTCCATACTTAATTACAGATGATCCGTTAATCTTGAAGGTCCACTTGTTTTTATACTCCTTCTTATCATCCTTTTCCTTATCTTTTTTATTAACCTTTGCCCATTCTTTATGAGCCCTCGATATTGTTAGATATCTGTTGTCACCTCTGTTTTTTGAGTCGGCTAACACCATTGTCGCCGATGAAAATATAAAAGCGATCGCAACAACTATACTTATTAACTTTCTCATACCGCATTCTCCCTTCTGTCTTAACTACCATATAATACGTAATCATGTTGGTAATTTTAGGGGGAGAATAAAAAAAAATTTATAAATTTCGGTATTTAATTTAGAGTTGTTGATTGAATTAAAATTCTTTTTCAAATTTTTTAAAGAAATTAAAATAGATCCGTACGTTTTCCAGTTCAGTCCATCGCTTTACATAAACCGGATTTTCATCCATGTCATAAATCTTCGCTCCGGTAATCCCCAGAAAGAAGGGAGAATGCGTTGATATGATAAATTGGCAGTTAAAAATCTTCATTGATTCTACAATGTATTCCGCTAACTCCATTTGCTTTTTCGGTGAAAGACTGTTTTCCGGTTCATCTAACAAGTATAGTCCTCTTTCATTGATCTGTTCGGAAAAATACAAGAAAGCACTTTCTCCATTTGAGAATTCCCGCACATTTTTCATCAATTGACTTTTCACATACCGTGATTGTGTTTTGCTTTTTGCTTGTTGTGATGCTTTTAACTGTTCATAGTCTTCTAAGGTTTTCATTTGAAATTTCGAATATTTCGCTTCTAAATATTCATCAAAAAGATCCTCTCGTTTCAAGTCGATACCTTCATTTAAATTACGGATATTCAACATATAGTCAAAGACATCATCGCTGGTAATGATTCTGCTATGCTTCGGAATGTCATCCCCCAATTGCATTTCGCACAGCTGTACATAATCAGGGAAGAAATTTGATTTATTGAAAACAGATTCTCTTTGGACTCCGGTCTTTTCGGCAATAACATTTAATGCTGTGGTTTTTCCGGAACCGTTTCCCCCATACAAAATGGTGATCGGTTCAAAATCAATTCTTTCAAACCCGTGCTTGGATAAAACTTGAAACGGATAATATGTGTTGTAGCACGTTCTTAATGCTCCCCTGAAAAAGTCAAATTCCATGCCCCCATCAGGAAATGTAAAGACATTTAAAAATACCATTGAGAGTTCCTTTCACAAAGCCGTATATATTGATCGATGCAATGATCGTCTTTCATTATTATCCCGGCTATATGAAGATATTGCAAGGTATCCGGCATAATCCAAGTTTCTTTTTTAAAAGTGATATAATAGCACTTAACCGATTTCGCTTTTTCCCTACTATATTATTGAAACCATAAATATAAATTGCACGGAGAGAAACATGGAACAAAAAACGGTACATAAACTCATTATAGAAAACATGAAAACGATTCTTGGATTTTCACTGTCCAGGCTTTCAGATCGGCATAACGCGGAAGACCTAGCCGGTGAAATCATAGTACAAATTCTAAAGTCCGGACATCGGTTAAAAGATGATACAAGGTTCTATGCATTCATGTGGCGAATCGCAGAAAATACGTACAGCAACTTCATCCGAGACATGAAAAAAACCACCGTTACGGAATTAAAGGAGAGTATACCTTCCCAAGAATTGCCTGCACAAGATGAATTGGTTCTCCTTGAGGATGTGCAACTTCTTCGTCGGGAGCTCTCTCTTTTATCCGAACAGTATCGTCAATCTACCATATTGTATTACATGGAGTCTCTTTCATGCCGTCAAATTGCTGAGCGGTTGAATATCAGTACCGAAATGGTGAAGTATTACTTGTTCCGTGCAAGGAAAATGATCAGAGGAGGAATGGATATGGACAGAATACTAGGAGAAAAAAGCTACAACCCAAGGACTTTTGAAATCGACTTTTGGGGAACAAAAGCCGGAGACGATGCAGAGTACAAGGCTTTTCAACAAAGAAAAATCAGGGGGAATATTCTATTGACCGCGTATTACACACAGGTGACGGCACAAGAGCTGAGCATGGAACTAGGAGTTGCACTTCCCTATTTAGAAGACGAAATCAATCTGTTGAAAAAAAGAATGTACATGATCGAGAAAAGCGGCAAATACCTCACCAACATTCCTATATTTACAGCGGAATGTACCGAGGAAATAGAAAAAAAGACTACTGAGTTGGCCCGTATTGCTGCGAAAAACCTGACAGAATCTTCTGTTAATCAGTTCAAAAATTCTTTTGGGCTTAAATTTACCAATGAAAATTTGCTCAAATGGCAGGTTGTCATGCTATGCAGCCATTTTTCGTTGAATGAAATAAGCTCATATGTTGAGAAAAGATACGGCCCTCTTCCCGAGACCGGACCCTACCGCCTTGTTAACGGTGGCGGAGGAAGGGGTTTCGTTTGGGGTAGAAGCTGTGATGGAACTAAAATGATAAAACGAGGAATATCCGGGATCTATAATAATGCTCCATCAAAAGACGGTAGAGGAAGTGTAATAGCATTTAATTTCGATCAGATACGAAACGGCCAACGTTTTCAAATGGTTGATCCGATTATTTGTGCTGCTGTGGGATGCTTCGAAGCTTTATCCGATGAATGTAAAGCATGGATGGAGAAGGATGGATATTCCATCAATGGACAACCGAATTTTACGGTATATACAAAGGAGGAGTATCGTAAAATATCAGACTTGTTGAAAGATTGTATCGAACTATTCTCAGACCTCAATCGTGAAACCTGTGAAATAGCGGGAAAAATATGTGCCGATCACGCTCCTGAACATATTTGCGATGCGGCAGAACATGTCGGAGCCTTTGTCTATCAATTCAACAGCCTTGATCATATCGTGGAGGAGTTATTCAACAGCGGTTGGTTGAAGCCGGTCAATGATACAGATAAACCCGCCATGTGTGTGATCAAAAACTAAAGGATAGCCGGATGAAGATCATCCGGCTACTTTATCTCACATCCTGCATAAGAGTTTTATAATTTTTCAAATATCAAATATTGTTGAAACCTCAGCCGCAAGACCGTCAAATGTCACAGATTTAACAATCTCACCCGGTTTGTAATGTTCCACCTGATCAACCTGAAATTCAACGAATGTGTATATCGTTATTCTTTGGTTTTTCGGATCTACAATCCAGTATTCCGACACCCCTGAAGCCATAAATGTATTCAGCTTCAAAACCATATCTACACTTCGCGTACTTGATGACAATATCTCTAGTGTCAATGTGGGAATTCCCCTGTATCTGTCTTTTTCATTGATGTTGTTTTCTAAATCACATAACACTAATAAGTCAGGTTGCATAACATCAGGAACATCTATGTCCTGTTTATTGAAGTGAACATCAAAAGGTGCCATTAATACCTTGCATTTTTTCTCCGTAAAGAATTCTCTAAAAGTGATATGCAAATTTCCAAGTATTGCTTGGTGGGAATAACTTGGTGATCCTAGAACATAAATTTCACCATTGATGTACTCCATCCTTACGTCGCTCTTTTCGTAAATCTCCATAAACTCTTCATAGGATACAGTTTTTTTGTTGTAGTCATAAACTGCTGCATGTTCATGCACAGAGAAGTATTTCTCTAAATCAGATACATAAGGTACAAGACGGGCTACTCTGACATTGTTCTTAGTAATAACCACCTCACCGGATTCTTCCACGACATGTTTCAAATATTTGCCGAAACCATTCTTCATCTCACTTGCGGTTGCTAACATATGAATCACCTCTGATAATATTGTACAACATGTTGGCTAATTGTCAAGGATACTTTTTTATAATATGGCTATTTTATTAGCCATATTACATTTCCTTTTCATATCGAAGCTCGATTAGCGTCTTTCCCAATTGTATCTCTTTGAACATACCTTTGTATTGAAATCCCTTGTACTCATAAAATCTTCTTGCATGAAGGTTTTCTTCGAGTACCCATAAAGTAACTTTCGTATAACCTCTCGATTTCAATTCTTCCAATGCCCATTTTATAGAATAGGTCCCGACTCCTTTCCCTTGGAATGCAGGTAGAATATAGATTCCCCATATCTCACCAACATCAGAACTCATATCTTGGTCTCTACATTTTCCGATGCATATAAGACCTGCAGGTTGCTCACGGTAGAATATCAGATAGTCTTCTTCCCATTTTTCTGTTAGCGCCTTTTTGAAGTATAGTTGTCTTTTTTCCGCAGTGGTTTGGTCCAATACCGAGTCAGGTACAATTCCTTTATAAGCATGCTTCCATGTTAGTGCATGAATTTCACCTAAGACTTGAACATCATCTACCTGAGCCTGACGAATATACATAAAGCAAACTCCGATCTCCGGCACATACTTCAACGTTCTTCATGCTTAATTTATGCTTTAAACATATTCTTTTCTTGCATACAACACAACATAGTTGAAGTATTTATAAACACAATCGACATCCATAAAACCACTGTCCTTTAACCATTGTAATTGGTCATCCAATCGGGACATTTTATCTAACTTGGTTCGTTCATAAACCCCTTGAATTTCATCACTTGTCAAACCGCTGTTTTCGATCCGAATTTTCCAACTGCTTTTATACAGTTGATCAATAACCGGAGTATGCCCGAGCACTTGGTCTGCATTGACGAAGATTCCTCCGGGTTTCAACAAACCGTAAATTTTCTTATACAACACTTGCTTTTCTTCATCGGTTAAGTGATGAATCGAAAGCGAAGATACCACTACATCAAAAGAACCTTCAATAGGATGAGAAACATAATCCGCAATGACATATTCAATATCAACATCATCTCGGAATCTTTCTCTTGCCTGATCCAGCATCTTATCAGAAATATCAATCAGAGTAAACTTTGCTTTCGGGTGCTTTGTTTTGATGAATGAAGTTAACAAACCCGTCCCCGCCCCTATATCCAAGATGCGAGGAGATTCATTCCCGCAATCAATGAGAGAAACCGGGACGGAATAGAAATCATCAAAACACGGAATCAATTTCCTCCGCTGACTGTCATATTGCATAGCGTGATTGTTAAATTTGTCCTTTACATCGTTAAAATCACTCATAGGTCATTTAACCTCATCGTTTCAAGGATCCTAGCAATCCTCTAATCAAAGACCTTCCGATCTCTCTTCCTATGGAACTCATGGCAGAATTGCTCATTCGCTCCAATGGCGTCATTCTGGAGCTTGAACGTGTTGACTTTTTGGCAGTCTCTTTTTTACGTTGATCCTGTTCCTTCTGCTTTTGTAGTTCTTCTTGTTCCTTCAAAGCAGCGGTCTCGGCCTTTTTTGCTTGAGCAATCAACAATTCATAAGCGGACTCCCGATCAATTTCACGTTCATATTTTCCTTTCATCAAGGAGGAGTTGATAATTCTGTTACGTTCCGAATCATCAATGGTTCCGAACAAACTCAAAGGTGTGACAATGTAGCCTCTTTCCACAATTCCGGGACGTCCGTCTTCATCCAGACAAGAAACAAGAGCTTCTCCGGTTGCAAGTTCCGTAATAACATCCAATGTATCAAATTTAGGATTAGGACGAAATGTTTGAGCTGCTGCTTTCACAAGCTTTTGATCCGCCGGTGTATATGCTCTTAAAGCATGTTGTACTCTGTTGCCTAATTGTCCTAAAACTTCCTTGGGTAAATCCGAGGGACTTTGTGTTATAAAATACACACCGACTCCTTTGGAACGAACCAGTCGAACTACTTGTTCGATTTTATCCGTTAACACCTTCGGTGCATCGTCAAACAGCAAATGAGCTTCATCAAAGAAAAATACCAGTTTGGGTTTGTCCATGTCACCGACTTCCGGAAGGGTTTCGAAAAGCTCAGATAACAGCCATAACAAGAAGGTTGAATACAACACCGGCGTTTGGAATAGCCTCACACTGTGGAGAATGTTAATCATACCGCATCCTCTTTCCGTTCTCAAGAAGTCATATATATCAAATGCAGGCTCTCCGAAAAAGTATGCGCCTCCTTGATCTTCCAATGTCAGCAATCTTCGTTGAATGGCACCTACACTTTGAGATGTAATGTTTCCATATTCCAATGTATATTCTTTTGCATGATCCCCCACATATTGCACCATAGCTCTAAGATCCTTGAAATCAAGCAACAACAGTCCTTGATCATCGGCAACACGGAATACAATACTTAATATACCTGATTGTGTGTCATTCAAATCCAATAGTCTTGATAATAACAAAGGCCCCATTTCCGTGACAGTGGTACGGATGGGGTGTCCGTGCTCACCGAATATATCCCAAAAACAAACAGGGAAGCCTTTGTAAGGATGCTGATCTATGCCAAGTATCTTTAGTCTTTCAAGGGTTTTGGGATTATCACTTCCCGGTTGTGACAAGCCGGCCAAATCACCTTTGATGTCGGTTAGGAAAACCGGAACACCCATATCACTGAATGATTCGGCAATGGACTTTAATGTTGTCGTTTTCCCGGTACCGGTGGCACCGGCGATCAGACCGTGCCTGTTGGCCATCTTCGGTAACAAATATACGGGTTGATCACCTTTGGCTATCCAAATTTTTTCATCTATAAACATATAACTCCCCCTAACAACTATTTACTTTTTAATTATATCATTTCCAACCAATATGTTAAAGAAATTATATAGCAAGAACACTCACCGGCTATTCCGCATCAATAGCGACTTTTTCTTGCTCCAATTCTTCTGCGATTTTGTTAACTTGTTTCTTTTTCCAATGTCCGGTTCTGTATACGATAATGTTGATGATCATTCCTATGGTCCAAGCCGACAACAAGGATACAAAAACCATTTTTTGCTGCGTCAAAACAGGTGCTCCCGCTCCTCTTGCAATTGCAACTAAAGCATATGCCAAAGGCACTCTGATAATAATCGAGGTAAAAAGACTGATCCACATGGGTGTTACTGTGTCTCCCGCTCCACGCATAACGCCGGATAAGCATTGGGTGATGCTCATTGCCACATATCCGGGTGAAATGAGGTACATCATGGTCATGGACATCTCAATCAATTGTGTGTTTCCCGGGGTAAAAAGCCCCATTAAAGTCGGCCCGCCTAATAGAACAATCGGTGTCAAAATCAATGATGTAAACAACGCCATCAATGTTCCTTGCTTTGCCCCGCTATATAGTCGCTCCAGTTTCTTTGCACCTACGTTTTGACCGGCGTATGTACTCATTGCTTGACCGAAACTAAAATTCGGCAACATGGCATATCCGTCCACCCGCATTACCATCACATTACATGCAACGAACATAGCATCTCCAAAGCTGTTGATCAACGCTTGTACCGCCAGCATGGCAAAAGAAAAGATGGCTTGTGTTAGCCCGGAAGGCAATCCTAATCGTACAATATCCGATACATATTTCTTTTTGGGTACCAAGCTTTTTCTAGTCAGTACAAACAAATTCTTAAGTCTGTTGATTTGAAGCAAACACAATATAGCCGATATGATTTGCGAAATGACTGTTGCCAAAGCCACACCTGCGACACCCATGGAGTCCACCAATAAAATGTCTCCGACAACATTCAAGCCCGAGCAAATAAATAAGATGATCAAGGCTGAAAAAGAATCCCCTAAACCTCGCAATATACCGGCAAAGATGTTATAAAATAAAGCACCGGAAATCCCGTAAAAGAAAATATTCAAATACACACGACTATCCTGATATACTTCCGGAAGGGTATCTACCGCCTTAAGTAATGGGCCTGTCAGCAAAGGTCCGGCAATCATGATAAAAAGAGTGACGATACCGGTTATGGTAATACAATTACCGATGGTCATCCCCAGATCCTCACTTTTTCCAGCACCGTAATATTGAGAGACAAGTACACCGGCGCCGATCGAAATTCCTACAAACAAGGATAACAAAAGAAACATCACAGGTCCGGCATTTCCTACCGCAGCCAATGCCGTATAGCCCCACTTGCTCCGTCCCACTACCACTGCATCCACTGTGTTATACAACTGTTGAGCGAAATTTCCGATCAGCATGGGAAATGCGAATTCTGCAATGCGCTTCCAAGGAGTACCCACCGACATGTCACGAGGACTGAATATACTCTTAATTTTACTAATAGTATTCATATATTCTCTCTTTCACAGGAAATAAATCTTTACCATAGTACCATAGAACCAAAACTGTTCCAATACCATTCTTCGTAAAAATATTTTGTGTATCCAAAGAGACGAAAAGCACTGGTTATCAGTGCTTTTATATTAATATAACGAAAAAGGATATGCTGTTTGCTACGACAGACGTTCTTTAAAGTCCTCATATCCGAATTCTTTGATCAGCTTGTATCTTCCCTCAAGATCGATGACCCCGATGGAAGGCAGCTTCATACCGTTGAATGTATTGTTCTTCACCATGGTGTAGATAGCCATGTCACAGAAAACAACCTTGTCCCCTGTTTTTAGTTCTTCTTCAAAGGAGTAATCTCCGATGATGTCCCCGGCTAAGCATGTCGGTCCTCCCATACGATAGGTATACGGCTTTTCATTTGGATCATAAGCGCCGATCACACGAGGTCGGTAAGGCATCTCCAATACATCCGGCATATGACATGCAGCGGATGTGTCCAAAACGGCTATGTGCATGTCATTTTCCACAATGTCCAATACGGTGCTGATCAGAAAACCTGCATTCAAAGCAACGGCTTCTCCCGGTTCAAGATACACTTGCACACCATATTTTTCCTTGAAACGGTTAATGCTTTTCACAAGAAGCTCGATATCATAGTCATCCCTAGTAATATGATGACCGCCACCGAAGTTCACCCATTCAAGATCATATAGAAATTTTCCGAACTTCTCTTCCACAGCATGTAATGTTGATGCCAAATCATCACTGTTTTGCTCACACAGGGTATGAAAATGCAGTCCGCTGATACCGGTGGGAAGCTCGTGAAAATGCTCTGCGGTGACCCCTAGGCGGGAGCCTTTGCTGCAGGGATCATAAATGCCGTGGCTTTGGGTGGAAAATTGCGGGTTGATTCTGATTCCGAATTTTTTACCGGTTTTTAACGCTTTCCCTTTATATTTTTCCCATTGCGAAATGGAGTTGAAAATGATATGGTCGCAAATCTCCAAAATTTTATCGAAATCCTCTTCAAGGAACGCCGTTGAGAAAACATGATTTTCCTTGCCCATCTCTTCGTGACCTAATCTTGCTTCATAAAGGCCGCTTGCGGCAGTACCGTCAAGGTACCTACCGATCAGCGGATATAGACTGAACATGGAAAAGGCTTTTTGAGCCAATAAGATCTTGCAACCGGTTCGATCCGAAACGGATTTTAATATCTTAAGATTATTTTCGATCAATCTTTCGTCCATTAAATAGACCGGTGTTTTTAGCCCTTGGGGTAATTGCATATCGACCTCCGGTTAATCTACCAATGTGGGATTAAAGTCCTCGATCCAAGGAAGCCCCCATTTGTTCAATGCTTCCATAAAAGGATCGGGATCAAACTCTTCCACATTGTACACTCCGGGTTTGTTCCATATGCCCTTTAGCATCAGCATGGCACCGATCATGGCCGGTACACCGGTGGTATAGGAAATGGCTTGGCTTTCCACTTCCTTGTAGCTTTCCTCATGATCACACACATTGTATACATAATAGGTTCTTGGCTTTCCTTCCTTCACACCTTGGAATATACAACCGATATTGGTCTTTCCCTTTGTTCTCGGGCCCAATGAAGCAGGATCCGGCAATACCGCTTTCAAAAACTGTAAGGGTACGATTTGCATTCCATTATAATCAATGGGTTCAATGGAGGTCATCCCCACGTTTTCCAAGCACTTGAGATGGGTCAAATAGCTTTGCCCGAAAGTCATGAAGAAACGAATCCGCTTGATGCCCTTAATATTCAAAGCCAAGCTTTCCAATTCCTCATGATGTAAAAGATACATATCTTTTTCACCGATTTGTGGGAAATTGTATATCCGTTTGATTTCCATGGGTTCGGTTTCCACCCACTCTCCGTTCTCCCAATAGCTTCCTTTGGAGGTTACTTCACGGATGTTAATCTCCGGATTAAAATTGGTGGCAAAAGGATAACCATGGTCTCCTGCATTGGCATCTAAAATATCGATATAGTGGATTTCGTCAAAGTAGTGCTTTTGTGCGTATGCGGAAAACACACCGGTAACTCCGGGATCAAATCCGCAACCTAGCAATGCCATGATACCGGCTTCTTCGAATTTTTTTCGATATGCCCATTGCCATTTGTATTCAAACTTAGCAGTATCAAGAGGTTCGTAATTTGCTGTATCCATGTAGTTGGTTTTCGTGGCAAGACATGCGTCCATAATGGTCAGATCCTGATACGGAAGGGCAAGGTTGATCACCAAATCAGGTTTGAAGGATTCAATCAATGCAATCAGCTGATCCACTTGGTCTGCGTCCACTTGTGCCGTGTGAATAATGGTTTTACCACCGTCCAGCTTGGCTTTTAACTCGTCACATTTGCGTTTTGTCCTGCTGGCGATCATAATCTCTTTAAACACATCGCTGTTTTGACAACATTTCCGTATGGTAACGTTTGCTACTCCTCCACACCCTATAATCAAAGCTTTTCCCATAATATTATCCTCCTGTCAATAATAAAATTTCTCTCAATATTTTGCATGCCACCGCAGTAGATACACCGCTGTGGTCATAAGCCGGTGCAAGTTCGCAGATGTCAGCACCGACAAGATGAATATCCCTCATCTTTAACAATGCATCTAACAACTGTGTAAATGTTACTCCACCAGCTTCCGGTGTCCCGGTGCCACAAAATATGGAAGGATCCAAAATATCAAGATCCAGTGTCAAATAAACCGGCTTTCCGGATAATGCACGGATTTTTTCATCCAATCCGGTAAAATTGAATTTTTGCAAATAAGTATGTGTCTTTGCAAATTCAAACTCGACTTTTTCACCGCTTCGAATACCGAATTGAACAATGCGTCCATCTCCTACTATGTCCCATAATCGTCGAATGACACATGCGTGGGAAAGTTTCTCTCCTAAGTATTCATCTCTTAAATCGGTATGAGCGTCCAAATGAATGATATGAAGATCAGGATATTTATCAATAAGAGGTTTTATAGCCCCTAATGTCACCAAGTGTTCTCCCCCGATCATCACGGGAATTTTGTCATCGCTCATTAATTTCCTGCAATAATCTTCAATGATCTTCAACACCTTCTCAGTGTTCCCGAAAGGTAATAAAAGATCCCCTCCGTCATACACCTTAACGTCACACAAATCCTTGTCCTGATAGGGAGAATAGGTTTCAATCCCTACGGATTCATTTCGAATGGCACTGCTTCCGAACCGGGCTCCGGGACGAAAAGAGGTTGTACCGTCAAAAGGTGCCCCGAAAACAACCGTGTTTGCATCTTGGTATTCATATTCGCATCCAATAATCGTCTGTACGTTTTTATTCATTTTCACGAAGCATCTCCTCTACATATACCGGTAGGTAAAAGGCTCCCTTGTGCAAATTGGTATTGTAATATCTGGTTTTGATCCCAATTTGCTTCCATTGCTTTGCTCTCAGGTCATAGATGGGATGATATTCTTTTGAAGCAAATCCGAATAACCAATGTCCGGACGGGTATGTGGGAATATGAGCCTGATATACCTTACAAACGGGAAATGATTCCACAATGCGCTTATGGGCACGTTTCATAGCGTTTGCATCTTCCTGATAAAAGGGACTTTCATGTTGATTTACCATGATTCCGTCGGACTTTAACGCTTTATAGCAGTTGCCGTAAAACTCTCTGGTAAACAATCCTTCTCCGGGGCCGAAGGGATCAGTGGAATCCACAATAATCAGGTCATAATAATCTTCATATTTGCGTACAAATTTCAATCCATCCTGGTAGTAGAGGTGAAGTCTCGGGTCGTCAAACCGACAAGCTGTCTGTGGAAGATATTTCTTACACACCTCCACCACCATCTCATCAATCTCCACCATATCAATTTCCTTTATGCAGTCATACTCAGTCAGCTCCCTGATTACCCCACCGTCCCCGGCGCCGATGACCAACACTTTTTCTACATTCGGATGAACCGCCATGGGAACATGAGTGATCATTTCGTGATATATAAACTCATCCTTTTCTGTGAGCATCATGAAGCCGTCCAATGTCAAAAATCGTCCGAATTCCATGGACTCAAAAACATCGATCCTCTGAAATTCGCTGGTTGAGCTAAAAAGCTGCTTGTCCACCTTAATGGATAGCATTACATTTTCAGTATGTCGTTCTTTAAACCATAGTTCCATTTAAATATCTCCTTTTAGCACCTTGACTTTTTCAATGTTCATATCTTCCGGGCCGGTCAAAGAACAACCTTTTTTCTTGGAATAGAGGATTCGTTCAATAATCTCCTCAGTGATCCGTTCTCCCGGAGCTAATATCGGGATCCCCGGCGGATAAGCCATGATAAATTCACCGCTCACCCTTCCGGCACTATTCTCCAAAGCAATGCTGTCCATATCAGAATAAAAGGCCTCTTGGGGTGTTGTGACCACAATGGGATTGATATATTCGTGTTTGATCATCCCGGCTTTGTCCTTTTTGTATCTTCTTCTGATCTCACTGAGGGCACCGATTAATCGTTCAATCATCTTATGATTATCCCCTAAGGTGACATATGCCAATATATTACCCAAATCACCGAATTCAATTTGAATATCGTATTCGTCCCGCAACAGATCATATACCTCAATCCCGGCAAGACCGGTTTCCGTGGTATTCACCGATAGCTTTGTGGCATCAAAATCATAAATGGAATCCCCGTTGATCAGTTCACTGCTGAATGCATAATAGTCTCCGATCTGGTTGATCTCTTCCCTGGCATATTCGGTAATCTCTTTTACTGTGGCATAAGTCGCACGACCGTTTAAAACCAAGCTTCTTCTGGAAATATCCAAACTGGACAACAAAAGATAGGATCCACTGGTGGTTTGGGTTAAGTTGATCACTTGCCTTACATAGTTGGCATTTATATTTTTACCGCATAATAAAAAGGAGCTCTGGGTAAGAGAACTACCTGATTTATGCATGCTGACCGATGCCATATCCGCTCCTGCCGCCATGGCAGTGACGGGGAGATTATCACCGAAGTAAAAGTGGGTTCCATGGGCTTCATCCACCAGTACCTTCATCCCCTTTTTATGGGCGAGTTCAGTGATGTGTTTAACATTGGAACAAATTCCGTAATAAGTGGGATTGTTCATTAAAACTGCTTTTGCATCAGGGTTTTGATCGATGGCATCACTGACGTCCTGCACGGACATACCCAGGGCAATTCCTAATTTCGGATGAATTTGCGGGTTTACATAAATCGGAACGGCGCCGCATAAAATCAAAGCGTTGATGACACTTCTATGCACACTGCGATGAAGGATGATCTTATCTCCTCTTTTTAACGTGGATAACAACATTGCTTGTACTGCCGAAGTGGTTCCGTTTACCATAAAGAAAGCATGAGCCGCTGAAAAAGCTTCCGCCGCAAGCTCTTCAGCTTCTCTTATGACACTGACGGGGTGGCATAGGTTGTCTAAAGGCTTCATAGAGTTGACATCCACCGACATACATTTTTCGCCTAAAAATTCCGTCAATTCTTTATTTCCTTTTCCCCTCTTATGACCGGGAACATCAAAAGGAACAATACGCGCTTTTTTAAATTCTTCTAATGCTTCATAAATCGGTGCTTTTGACTGATCAAATTTCAAGTTGAAAGATCCTCCTTCATTCTTGATCGTATACGTTGATTCCACTGAATATTTCAATCATTTCTCTTCTTAATACATTGGAAATTCTTAGTCTTTCCTGAGGTGGTATTTCATATACATCCGCATTGAACAAATAATTCTGTAAATCTATTTCCTTAATAAGCGCTTTTGTGTGAAATATGTTTGCCTGATACATGTTTATATCTATCATATCATACTTTTTAAGGGTTTCATCTGCGATATAGTCTTGTATGGAAGATATCTTATGATCGGTAAACACCTTTTTTCCCTTTACGTCCCGAGTGAATCCCCTTACACGGTAATCCATGGTGATGATATCCGAATCAAAGCTCCCGATCAAAAAATCCAATGTGGACAAGGGCGTGATTTTTCCACATGTAGCCACATCGATATCCACTCTAAAAGTTGCCACTGAATTGTCCGGATGATATTCCGGATAGGTATGAACAGTGATATGGCTTTTGTCCAAATGCGCAACCACATTATCGCCCCCTGCAGGAATCATGGATTCCTCCGAAATGAGAAAAGTGACGCTGGCGCCTTGAGGTTCATAGTCCTGCAAGGATACATTTAAAACCGTCGCTCCCACCATATCAGTCAGTTTAAATAAGATGTTTTTCAGCCTGTCCGAGTTATATTGATCATCGATGTATGCAATGTAATCATGCTGTTCTTGCCGCGTTTTTGCATAACTGATGTCATAAATATTAAAGCTTAATGATTTGGTTAAATTGTTAAACCCGTACAGTTTTATTTTGTTATCCACGACTACCTCCTAGCATAACCAAAAAAGGGTGCATTGCCTTTAAACACAACACACCCGTGAATATAGTCCTGTTTTCAAGAAGGTACCATCCGCCGTTCTCATATCGTTCCCATACGGCAACCATTCTATCAGAGCATTTCTAGTAAGAACTACTTTACTACTCTTATTGACCGTTTCACAAGTGTGTACGTTTGTACACTTTTTTGGTTTATAGTAACCAACTTATAAAATTTGAGCTCCTAACTCAATCAATAAAGCAACAGTTTCGTTGCAGCGGCAGTTGACCCGGCTGTCCGTTAGCCTCTTACCCATCATAGAGTTTATGCGGGCGGTCAGTTATTCTTACTTCAATGCAAAAAAATTGCATCGCTCAGGAATGTTAAAAGTTTAGCATGATAAAAACCCTTTGTCAACAGATTTTGAGGTCATAATGTGCCGAATTTTCGTCACTATGATCTAAAAAAACACTCCCCCCGGCTCATAAATATATTTATTGTTTATATAGTGTTGCTTTATTTTACGTTCTAAGCTTGTTGTCTCCGGAAGATCCTCGTATCGGTCATATTTTCTCCAAAACACAAAACTCATTACGCCCGTTCCTGTACTGTATGACGGAAACCGAATGTATTTGTTTTGAAAAGATACAATGTTCGAATTTGCCGGTAACATGTCGGCAAGCTGGGGATCCATCAACCAGGAAAAACATGCAAATGCTTTATACTTAAATTCAGGAAAACAATCTGCAAAAACTTCACGAGCTCTTGCATAGGCTTCTTCACATTGCTCGGAATACAACTTTTCTCCTCCGGGAATATGAATACTGAGTACGGGATCATCCGGAGTCAGTATCATATGCCAGTCGGATTTTAGCAATCTGGTACGCTCTTTTATGGCTTTTCCTTTTGGTCCTACCGGATATCCTTCGAAATATTCATCCGTCATTACAAAATCCGCATCATATGCCCCCTCTTCATCCGTATAACCCGGAATTCCCAATATCAATCCTTCCCGATGCAAGCGCACACCGGTCATAAGCATGCACAAATCCTTTTTATGGTTTTCCATTACATAAATAGGTCCTCTTAATCGAGTACGCATTTCGAAATTCAATCGTCCGATTCGTAAAAGATCAACATCGATGTAATGCTGGATCCACCGAAAGTATCGTTTATCAAAGCCATATCGACCGGTTCTCTTTTTTACCCCCTTCGTGCATTCTTCATAGGATGTACGAGTAGAAAAGCGAATATCATCCGGAACACCATGTTCTCTCATGACTCGATCCGCATTGTCTATGGTGGGTAGAACAGCGAAAAGCAATACAAATTCATATGGGATTATATCCTCCCCTTCCGAAGCCGAAGGTGGCTCAAACGCACTTAATTCCATTTTAAAGGCTTGTCGATCTTCCATCGCCAAGTTCAAAAGCACTGTGTATTGCGTAAGGACAGGATTTGCTTCAAGCCTTTTAGCAGCATCCAAGATCACATCCAATATCTCTTGAAAAAGTTGATATCTATCCTGTTGATCTCTTATGAATTCCTGCGATGGAAATATACCGCCATATTGAACGAGCTTTTCCCTTGTAGGTTCAAACAAATCATCCCATCTTTTTGGATATTGTGCTACATTCAACCGATCCATCAATTCTTTTGTGTTATTTACAGGTATGTAATCCATATTCATCCTCCAGGTAAAAAGATTACCACAAACGATTCCATTCGTCATTAAATGCAAGGCTTACTTGGTCTGCTTTTATCGTGCGTATCACATTGACAATCCGATCAACAGACATTTGGACATATGCACGTGCAATTCTTTTATTACATTGCGTAGGAGGATCTCCGGCATAGGAGTTCGGATAATCTCCATTCCAATGATGAGCAGTATAGATGCCCATTTTTGATAAATGATCGAATTTTTCGGTTGACTGTCCGCTTTCGTCTTCACCTTTATCCAATCGAACCAATTCCGGATAGGTTCCTAACATCCCGGCCGTTTCACAAAAGCCTCCGTGCCCGTCCTTAAGCTTACGGGTAACAAAATCATTTAATAAATCCAAATCTTCTTGTTGTATGTAAGCGAAACGATCATCTTGATCCTCTTGTATATTTTTAATCATGGCAGAAGGATGAATCAGATTATCAAAATAGGAGTAGACTACATAATCTTTTTTGTCATGAAGGGTGGTTCGAATAAAATTGTTCAAAAAGAAGGTATTTCCTCCGTGACCGTTTAGCAAAAGGATCTTTTTAAATCCGTTACGGGCGATTTCGTCGCATAACTCGGTCATAAGGGAAAGCAGTAAACTTCCGCTTAAAACGATGGAACCCTTATGCTGGTACAACCCTTGTATGTCCCCCAAATAAAAGCCGGGAAAAATACATACCGGCTCAATTTCCGACGCCATTTCAAGAACTTTTCCCGTTTTTAATATGTCGGTTCCAACAGGTAGATGTTGCCCGTGCTTTTCCAGGCATCCGACGGCCATGGCACAAACCCCTTGGGATTTTTCGATTACCTGATCAAACTCTTCTTCTCTCAAATATGCCCACAACATAACTAATGGCCTCCATTCATTTTATGAGGCCATTATATCACATATTATCCCATCTTATTCCAACTATTCACACTGCCTTATATATGCTTCATATCCTTCATCAACTAGCTTTTTTGCCATAGTCTCTGCATTGGGCAATTCCTTGTAAGCTCCTACCTGCACACGATACCAACTTTCCTTTTTATCGGTTAAGCCGAAATATTTCAAGATACCGTTGTAAATACCTTCAGCGCAAGAATTTCGGTATTCGTACGTCAACAATTTTTCCGCATCCGACCGGTTTGTCATGAATCCGCATTCAATGATAACCGCAGGCATAAAGGTGTCTCTTAGTACCGCGTAACTTACAGCTTGATAACTGTTAATGGGAAGATTCGTGGTTTTCTGTAGCTCCGGCAGAACAGAACGAGCCAAGCGTTCTCCTTGAACCGAGTTCGGATAATACATGGCTACCAAACCGTTGACATCATTCCAGTTTTCTCCTTCTCCCCATGCGTTTGCATGTACTGATACAAAGATATCGGCTTTCTTTTCATTTGCAATGGTAGTCCGTTGTTTCAGCGTAAAATCATTTACCCCGATCTGATCAAAACAAATCATCGTTTCATGTCCGGCTCGTCGTAACCGGTAATCCAGATTTAGCGCTACATCCCTGTTAAATTCATGTTCTCTCATTTGTCGACCGTCCGGGAACGGGCAGGTTCTTTTCCCTGAAGTATTGTACCCGTGTCCCGCATCTATTGCAATAATCAAGTTTCATCTCCTCCTTTGGGTTTCTCCTTACCTTGTCTTAATACTTCAATGGCATTTGCAATCACAGCAGGAATGGGCAAGCCCATTAATCCGGCATTTTCGATGATACTGACACCTTCATTGACGATATAGGCGATGATGACCGTGTCCTTTATAAAGGTAGACCCCACCATCAAGTCAAGACGATATGCAATCAGGACAATCAACAAAATCATCCCTTTCTTCGAAATGCCTTTCCAACCGGCCTTCGAGTCCAATGATCCGGTTTGAGATTTATTGCTCTTTTTAAATACCGCTGCAACAATGAGTCCCGATAAAAAGTCTATTGCCATGAAGATTACCAATGTTGTCAAGGCAGAATCCCACCCTCCGTAGATTGATGAAATAAATGCTCCAATAGCACCTAGAGTGCTGCAAACACTTAACTTCACTGTTTTTAAATGATCCATTCGTTATCAACCTCTCTTTTTTTATGTAATAAAATTCTGCCTGTGATATTATATGCACCGGACCGGGTTGCTGCCCGCAGAAAATAATAAAAAAGACTTTTACAAAAAATCAAATATAAATGGTCATTCCAGTTTTGAAGAGCGAGCGTGAAATATAGAGCAAATCGGCGTTTTCAAGCGTAG
>CALCRE010000086.1 GCA_937894465.1 uncultured Clostridia bacterium | reverse complement strand
GAAAGGATATAACTTAAAATTTTAAAAATAAGTCTTGACATCGGGGGTCATTATAAAGTTGTAGAAGGGGAAATAACTGGCATTGTCATTATAAATCACTCCTTTCTTATAGAATTTAGTAGCGGTCATTTACCTGACCCTTCCTTTTACTTTACATAATATTCACCTCGACATGGATACGTTCCAGTCCTATTGGTTTCTACAATAAAAATCATAATAAGCTATAATTTAAAAAGGTAGGTAAGGAAATGGACGGTGACCATATCAACAAAAATGCATCATGACTAAAGAAAAGGAAAGCACACATGAAGCGTCTTATAGATGCAGTGATTGACTTTAACAACTAAAATAGGTTATTATATTTTTAAATAAACGTTCTGTTTTTTTAAAGCTTCGGGAAACGGCAAGGAAATAAGATGGACGTTTTTGTTTTGTTATATAATGATATTAGATACGGTTGTCAGACAATGTGTCTGCCGGGTAAAGGGTAAAGGTGTGGTATGAGGAGAAGAGTGGTCTTGACAGGTGCCGGAGTGATTAGCCCCTTGGGAAATGATTTGGACACATTTTACGAGTCGGTAAGAAACGGTGTGTGCGGTATAAAAACATGTACGAGAATTGATACTTCGGATCTGCCCACAAAAGTTGCTGCAACAGTGGATGTTTTTGATCCTACGGATTATATGGAAGTCAAAGAATCCAGAAGAATGGATCGATATGCACACTTCGCCGTTGCCGCAGCAACACAAGCGGTGAAAAACGCCGGGTTGGATGTGACAAGGGTTGATGCTGACCGAATGGGTGTGATAGTCGGATCCGGTGTAGGCGGTGTGGACACTTTTGAAAAACAACACAACATCTACTTGGAAAAAGGATTTAAGAGAGTAAGCCCTTTCTTTTTAACCATGATGATTGCCGACAGTGCAGCCGGGTTGATTGCTATAAAGTTCGGTGCAAAAGGTATCAACGAGTGTATTGTGAATTCATGTGCATCTTCTACAAGTGCCATCGGGGAAGCATTCAGAACCATACGGGACGGATATGCAGACATCATCATCACAGGTGGAAGCGAAGCTTGTATTACTCCCATGGCTTTTGCAGCTTTTTGTGCCGCGGGCAGAGCCATGAGTGTCAATGAGGATCCCTCCAAGGCATGCAGGCCCTTTGACAAGCAAAGGGACGGATTTGTGATGGGGGAAGGTGCCGGAATGTTGGTTTTAGAGAGCATGGAGCATGCAGTATCGAGAAATGCGCCTATTATCGTGGAAATCGCCGGATACGGAAGTTCCTGTGACGCTTATCATATCACGGCTCCGGATCCTGAAGGCGGAGGATTTATCAAATGCATGGAAAATGCATTGGTTGACGCCGGAATGGATATCTCACAAATCGACTACATAAATGCTCACGGAACCTCCACACCTTTAAATGATAAGGCTGAATCCCAGGCGATTAGGAAGGTTTTCAAGGAATATACCGGGAACTTGTCCGTCAGTTCCACAAAGTCCATGACCGGGCATTTGTTAGGTGCCGCCGGTGCAATCGAGGCCATTATTACGGCGTATGCCATCCAAAATAATTTTTTACCGCCTACGATTGGATATGAGATCCCTGATCCGGAATGTGATTTGCCGGATTATGTGCCTAATATGGGCCGGAACAAGATGGTCAGAGCCGCATTGACCAATGGATTTGGTTTTGGCGGGCATAATGCTTGTCTTGTGTTAAAAAAATGTAATGGAGAT
>CALCRE010000085.1 GCA_937894465.1 uncultured Clostridia bacterium | reverse complement strand
TTTTCAAGCTTGTTTCGCAAGCACTGGAAATATGTGTATTCGTGAATTCGCCGTGATGAGAGGATAATTAACACCGGACACCGGAAAGCTTATAATGTATAATATTAAATAACTTTTAATTATACGGGTGTTAGATTTCATTCTAAGATAAATATGGATTCGGGGGAAATATAAAATATGGATTTATTCAATGAAAAAATAGTGAAAAAGAATTATGACTATAAAGATGCATTCATTGTGTTGGCACTCATTTTAGTTGCATTTCTTTTGTTTTTTCTGACGATATTCTTAAATTTGACGATGGCATTACCCATTGTTTTGATCGGAATCGGGTACGGATTGTTTCAACTTATTTCCGCCAGACACGTGGAGTTTGAGTATTCGGTTACCAATGGCGACATGGATGTGGACAAAATTATCGCAAAGCGTAAAAGGGTTCGGGTTTTTTCCGTGGAAGGAAAGAATTTGGAAATGTTGGCCAAGCTGAAAAGTGACAAATATACGGGGGATTTTCAGTCCATATCACAGCGCGTTGAAGCGGTTTCCTTTATGGAGAATGATGATGTCTACTTTTTAGTCGCTCCTTATAAAGGAAACAGAACTATCCTTTTCTTTGAACCTAATGAAAGGATGCTGCAGGATTTCAGAAAGAAAGCGCCGAGGAATGTATTCATATCTTAATTCCAAGACTCGGTTGATATCTTTTTTCCATCCTGTTTTTTAGGTCGCATACAATCTATAATAACGGGGGGTTAAAATAGTGAAAAAAGCACTTACGATCATAGGTCTGGCAATCATTATTGCAGGAGGATTATTTCTTGCTGTCAAAACGGTTTATGAAGCTTATGAAGAACGCTACATACCGGTGACAAGTATGGTAGATCCGTTTGATCACGCCGAAACCATCTTGTTGGTAGGCGCCGAAAGAGCACCTAAAAACATGAACCCTTTATTGCTCGACGGCCGTATATTGTTGTCTGTGGATGCCGTTCGTACATATATCGATAAAAATATTGTTTGGGACAGTAAAGAAAAAAAGGTCACCATCACCACCAAGGACAAGGTTATACGAATGGAAACCGAAAAGCTCCAAGCCCATATCAATAACAATCCGGTGCGATTGGATATTCCGGTGACGGAAAAAGACGGCAAAGTTTACATACCCATTGAGTTTTTGGCCGACTTTTACAGCATTGAAATCCGTTATGACAAAACAACCGATTTGGTGATTGTGGATTATTTGAACAGAATGGTTCAAGAAGCCAGAGTTATATCTGAGAAGGCAGCTATTCGAAGCGGACGATCCATCAAGAAAGAGATTTTGGTGAATGTAGATTATGGTACATCCATGCGGGTGTTTGAAGAATACAAGGATTGGTATAAAGTGAGGCTGAATAACGGCGTTGTGGGATATATTCAAGCCGAGGATGTAGGAGTTAATTGGGTGACGATGATTCATATTCCATATGAGCCGCCCAGGGATTTCAGTTGGAAACCGAAGACAGGAAAAGTAAGCTTATCTTGGCACAGTATGTACTCCGGCACACCGGATATGACCGGTGTAGAAAAAGTTGACGGACTTGATGTTATGTCTCCCAGGTGGTTCGAGGTAATCGATGAGCATGGTAACCTTAAAAATATTGGTGATTTGAACTACACCAGATGGGCTCATGAGGAAGGATATCAAGTGTGGGCAATGGTGGTCAACAATTTTGCCGACAATCAAGAAACCAGTCTTTTATTGAACAGCACCGAAGCTCGTGACAATTTAATCAGACAACTCCTTGCCTTCGCATCGTTATATGAAATAGACGGCATTAACTTTGACTTTGAGAATGTTTTGTTGAAGGATCGGGATATGCTTACCCAGCTGATGCGGGAAGCGGTTCCTTTACTAAAGGAACAAGGATTGATTGTGTCCATCGATGTGGGAGTTCCTGACGGAAGTGAAACCTATTCTTTATGCTATGATCATAAAGCACTCGGTGAGATTATGGATTTTGTCATGCTGATGACATACGATCAGCATTGGCACGGCAGCCCTGTGGCAGGCTCGGTGGCTCAATACGGATGGGTGGAAAACCGATTAAGGAGAACATTGGAAATGGTGCCTAACGAAAAACTTTTATTGGGAATTCCTTTTTACTCTCGACTGTGGGAGGAAACCACAACACAAAACGGTTCCGTATCAGTAAAAACAGCCAAAACACCTTCCATCCAAGGGATGAGAAACATAGCGAAAGCCAATGAAGGCAGTACCATCACATGGGATGATGTAAGCAAACAATTCTATTTGGAGTATTATGAAGGGGATGTGCGGTACAGAATGTGGATTGAGGACGAGAATTCGTTGAATTTGAAAACCTCATTGGCTTTGAAATATAACTTGGCAGGCGTCTGTTCTTGGGATTACAATTGCTCGGATCAAAAAGTATGGGAAGCGATTTACGCCAACCTGAAGGCAGATATCTCCTATGAAGATTGGCTTTTACAATATGCCGACGCTCAATTCTCCTATATAGTCGAAAAACCGGAAGAAGACAAGCCTATAGCTTGATTTTTCTTTTCTTTAATTTTTATCATCCTGTCCTGTTTTTAGAATAATGTTACTAGGTAAGACATAATAATTAGATGATCCATTATGTTTTATTGATTCGAAAGGTAGGATGATGATCATGTTGAAGAAGTTGATGTCCGTATTGAGAAAAAACAGGAAATACGTTGTGGTTGGAGCTTTGTTGGTGGTTTGTGCAGTGACCGTCACGGTCATATCGGTTTTAAATCGGGAGGATGTTGCTCCGGTCAGTGGTGTGTCTGCAGTTTCAGATGATAACTTAAGGCCGGAAATGGTCCCGGTTTACCTATATTTTGCGAATGAGGATTTAAAAGGACTTGAAACCGAGGTTCGTTATATTCCTATTCAGGAAGCGACCAAGAGTGCCGCAAATCTTGCCACGGTTATCGTTAATGAACTGATCGACGGTCCGTCGGTTCAATCGGAATTAAGTTCGGTGATCCCGGAAGACAGCGCTTTGCTGGATACGGTCAGGATTGACGGGGACAGGGCAATTGTAAACTTGAACGAGTCCTTTGTTGATAACCATCCCGGAGGAAAAGTGTTGGAACAATTGACCATATACTCCATTGTGAACTCATTGACGGAAATAAAGGACATAAATTCAGTCTTGTTTATGATCGAAGGGGAACCCAGAGAAGAATACATGGGGAATTACAAGTTTGATAATCCCTTCCCAAGATCTATCAGCTTATTACTAGATGATTAAATGCAACGGATGTTTTTTTGGTGGCAATTGATATATAATAGAATACTATAAAGTGATTACTTGAAAGTGGTGAAATACATGGATTTAAAAAGATTAGGTCAAATATCCGACTCATTTAATTTACAAATGCCAAAAGGAGTATTTTTAAGTGCCCGTGATGAGGATAAAGATAATGTGATGACCATCGGTTGGGGTTCCATTGGTGTCATGTGGGGAAAACCTGTTTTAACGGTGGTGGTAAGATATTCAAGGTACACCGCGGAGCTATTGAAAAATTCCGATGTTTTCACGGTCAGTGTACCCAAAGCAGGGGATATGAAAGAAGAATTACGAATATGTGGTAAAGTGTCCGGTCGTGATATGGATAAGTTTGAAAAAGCCGGATTGACCAAGGCTCAAGGGAGAACGGTGAATGCACCGGTAATATTAGGGTGTGAAACCCAATTCGAATGCAAAATACTTTACCGTCAATCCATGGAGCCCAATCTTCTGGATGGGGAAATAGATAAGAGACATTATACGGATCACGATTACCATGTTTTTTACATTGGTGAGATTGTCGACTGTTATTAAGCCGAGATTGAAAGGGACTTACATGAAAAAAACGAATGTAGCGATTTTATTCGGCGGCATGTCCACTGAGCATGAAATTTCATGCCGGTCGGCGGCTTTTGTTATCAATCACATTGATCGTGACAAATTTGATGTGTTACTTTTTGGTATTACAAAAAAAGGTATTTGGTACAAATATCAAGGTAAAACCGAGAACATCGTAAACGGCACATGGATCAAAGAGGTACAAAATCAGAAAGCTCCGTTGTACAGTACCGAAGCGTTCATAACTGAACTAAAGAACATTGATATTGTGTTTCCGGTATTGCATGGTAAAAACGGAGAGGATGGAACAGTGCAAGGATTTTTGCAGGTTCTTGACATTCCTTATGTGGGATGCGGTGTTTTAGCATCCTCCGGATGTATGGACAAAAGCGTGGCAAAAGCAGTTTTTAAAGCGACAGGTATTCCCCAAGGTGACTATGTGACTTTGTTGAAAAAGGACGTGGAAACCGGCATGAACCAATGTATAAAACGTTGTGAAGACCTGTTGGAATACCCTTGCTTTGTTAAACCGGCCAATGCCGGTTCCTCTGTAGGAGTGTCCAAAGCTCACAATAGAGAGCAGTTAACGGAAGCAATCCGGCTTGCATTGAAATTTGACGGTAGGGTTTTGGTGGAAGAATACTGCAAAGGACTTGAAGTGGAGTGTTCGGTGATGGGCAATGAAGAACCGATGGTATCCGGTACCGGTAAAATTGTTGCAGGTAACGACTTTTACGATTACAATGCAAAATATGTGAATCAAAACTCACAAGTCATCATACCGTCCGGTCTGGACCCGGAGCTTGAATCCAAGGTGAAAGAATATGCAGCAGCTGCATACAAGGCGATGGATTGCAGCGGCTTTGCCAGAGCGGATTTCTTCGTGGACCCCGTTGAAAAAAATGTGTACATCAATGAGATCAACACCATACCCGGTTGTACATCCATCAGCATGTTTCCAAAACTTTGGGCGCAGGACGGAATCCACGGGAAAGAACTGATTACCCGATTGATTGAATATGGATTTTCCAGATATGAGTATGTGCAAAGCTTTCAAATGGAGTATTGATTTAAGATATTTCAAGGATTTGCGCTCATTCGGTAATCAGTTTTGAAGAGCGAGCGTGAAATATAGAGCAAATCGGCGTTTTCAAGCGTA
>CALCRE010000084.1 GCA_937894465.1 uncultured Clostridia bacterium | reverse complement strand
TGTACAGGGCAACAAAAGAGGTTACTGATGATATTTACGATATGCTCTGTGATACAAATAACCGATACAATACAACATCACAATCACAGACTCGGAATCTGCTTGATATCTAGGATAGGTATTTATCAACCCGTTCTCCGACTAACACCAACAATTTACTTGGTGTCAGATCATAGAATTTTCAGATATCGGCAATCTCACGTCACGAGGATCGCTATATGAAATCTCTGACTCTTGTTTTTAGAACACTCATACATTTGCTTACGTCCAAAACTGTATTCTGCGGGTAATCGTCGTATTCCGGAATAATAAAACCGTCATCTATATGTATCATATCAGCCAGGAGTTTATAGAAAGAAAAATGGCTGAGAGGTATCTCCGATGCAATATTCATGGTTCCAATAAAATCGTTAAAACATAATTCCAAAATACACTTGGTCAAATCTTCCACATGGATAATACTGATCTGATTATTTGCCGTTCTGCAAAAGTCACTACCTCGATTTTCCTGCGCAAGTAATCTTTTCATTCGGATATCGGGTTCGCCTTCCACATCAAAACCAAAGATCTGCCCCCTTCATATAATGACATGATTGTAGCTACTGATTTACTGTTCCATAACAGAAGCTTAAATCAATGGGTGGTGGAAGATTACGTAGGAAAGTATGATGTGCCCAAGGAAAATATCGTCATCAACCATTCCCATAACCACAATGCACCTTCATGTTTTGGTTATGATGACGAGCATGTTTCACAAGCATATGAAGACCTTTTAAAAGATCGATTGGAAAGATGTATAGACCGAGCTTTTGCCAATACATTTGAAGGAGAAATGTCTTACACGTCCATCGAAGAATTCTTCTTGAATGTAAACAGAAGAAGGTTTATGGCGGACGGCACCATTAAAAATCGTCCGAACCACATGGGGTCTAAGGACAGTATGGTGGATGTCTTAAAAGTATGTGATAAAAAGGGTAGAATTCGCATTCTGTTGGCATGCTATTCCTGTCATGCCGCCTTTTATCCGGACTTTTTAGAGATTAGCGCCGATTACCCGGGACGGTTATGCCAAAGACTGGAGAATCAATTTTACGGCTGTACAGCAATGTTCCTCCAAGGATCCGGAGGTAATAATTTCTTCAAGAGGTGAACGGTTTACCAATATGCCCTATAATGCGATCGATGAAATGGTAATAATTTTAGAAAGTAAAATTTCAAAAGCAATTATTGAGGATTCATTCACCAAGGAAACCCTAGATTTAAGCCGTAGGTCAAAGACCTTCAAAGCCCTTGTTAAGCCGCAATGCCGAAAGAATTATTAAAAACTACGATTATATGCCACACACAATTTATTTATATGCCGGGATATTGAAGCTTTCTCCGGATCTTTGTATTGCTCATACAGGAGGAGAACCATGTTATGAAGTGGAAGAGATTGTGAATAAAGCACTGGAGAATAAGAAAGTGATCTTTTCCGGATATTCCGATGCCATTGCCTATATTCCGACGGATCATCTGATTCCGGAAGGCGGTTATGAAGTGGACAGCTTTTTGGAATATGGAAACATAGGACCATTTAAGTTGGGAGTCGACCAAAAGATATTTGATGCCTTCCAAAAAGGCGGAGAAAAACTATTTAAATAAAAAGCTATGTTTAAAAATAGTGTTGATATTATGATATTTATCCAAGGGAACCTTATAACTGGTTCCCTTGATTCGCATTTATAGAAGAAAGCAAACTAACGTTTTACCTTCATGCAAACATGAATGGTCTAATAACTGACGGTGGAAAGTCTTTTCCTTTATGAAAATGGTTATCAAGAAATTGTTGAAGTTTTTTAAATGGTATCTCTAATTCTTCTATCCCAATTTTATTGTTCTTTAAGGCTTTTACGACATCCGCAAAGTCAATCATTCTATAAGTTGGACCATTCCCTTCTATGATAATATCAATAAATAAATCTGTGATTTTTATCTCTGAACTATTAACGTATTCGATATCTATAAGGTCTGCATACCATTCATTTTTCCATCCCCAAGGCTCATACATAAGTTTAATATTTTCATCCAACAAAATAAAATGTCTTACCACCTTATCAGCCTTTGGGTCGTATTTATCAAAATATGCTATCTCTTCATTTGCAAAGCCGTCTATTTCTCCAAGTCTTGAAATTATCTTTACGGTTTTCAAAGCCTCTCCACCTTTCTCAATGCATTAATTCGTCCTATTTTGCAGATACTCTCCTATTGATTGTACTGCAAAAGGAGGAGCGTGCTGGTGCAATTTGTAATGACTATACAAAAATTGCCTGCCTCGTTTTGAAGTCCTTTATCTTCGTATCAGTATGAGAGGTATGTGCGTGCACAATTAATTGTTTTCTTTTAATGTCGTCTTTTTCCGTCTTAAATAGTTCAAGCCATTTGAACCAGTACATATAATTCCCGAGGTATTTCGTTGCTACTCCATGAAACCTATATACATCCACTCTTTAAGTACACTATGAAAAGCATTAATATGCTGCATATGGTAAATACCTTTCTTATGTTTACCTCGTTCAACCTGCTGAAGCTCAAGACCAAGAAATAATCCAAGGCATTTTCCCATGCCGAATCAAACCATCTTCTTGCACTTTCCCAGTTTTCATCACTTCTCCAACCGGTATGAATAAGATGGATTTGGGTTGATTCATCATTTGAATCAGGAATAAATATTACAGTAACATGGGTTAAAGGATCTACAGTGTTCATAAATCCTGCAAATTGGGCAGCACCTTTCCATTCGAAGCATAAAAGGTTGTTGTGCTCTATAGCTGTGATTTTGCAGCCTAAAGTACTGTTTATTTTCTTATTGTTCACATCCCAAAACAGCTCATATTTTCCACCGACATAAGGCTCAACATCAGCATTTTCAGCTAACCACTTTTGCAGATTGTCGTTCTTCGTAAACATTTCAAATGATTTTTGTTGGGAACAGTGTAATTTCACTTTATGGTGAATAA
>CALCRE010000083.1 GCA_937894465.1 uncultured Clostridia bacterium | reverse complement strand
GGCATGCCCTTCTTTATGGACTGTGAATAGTAACTATTTTACAAATAACCGATAAGGTATTTTTAGAATGATCTGTTTTTTTGGCCATATAATAGCGTATAATGTATTTAACTATGTAATGGAGGCGTGAACTTGAATAATAAGTATAGATCGATTAAAGTCCTGTTGATCATTGTTGTGACAGCTTTGCTTTCTTCCGTTTTGACATACTCGTACGTAAGGAGAATGTATAATCCGAGAGATGAGTATATTTTGTATTTTAAAAAAGATGAAGTGGCTATGTCGGATATTTATAAATTCTCAGAAGTATGGAATTTACTAGAAGATAATTTTTTGTATGATATAGATGAAAGACAAATGTTTGAAGGAGCTGTCGCAGGCTTGGCAGCCGGGTTAAAAGATCCTTATACCATTTATTACACCAAGGATCAAATGAAACAATTACAAGAATATTCATCAAGCAGCTATGTAGGTGTAGGAATGATTGTTTCGGAAACTAAGGAAGGCTACTTGGAAGTAATTGAATCGGTCATAGGCGGCCCCGCTCATACTGCAGGGATCAAAGAAGGGGACTTGCTCATGAAGGTCAACGGTGAAGATATTACCACTGAAGATTCGGATGTGATTGTGAACCGCATCAAGGGAGCAGAAGGAACGGATGTATCTATAACTGTCTATAGGCCCTCTTCACTTTTACATTTAGATTTTACAATGACCAGAAAAAAGGTTCATATACCCAGTGTGAAATCCGAGACACTAGAAAAGGATATCGGATATATCAGGATTACCATGTTTGACACCATGGTTGCCACGGATTTTTATAACGAATTGAACGCTTTATTGAAAAAAGGGATTAAAGGCTTGATTGTCGATGTTCGGGATAATCCCGGAGGAAGCTATGACCAAGTGGTGAGTATCGCCGATATGTTATTGCCGGAAGCAGTCATACTCTATACGGAAGATAAGAACGGTAACCGTGAATATGAACGATCTGCGGCCTCTCATATCAACATACCTACAGTGATTTTAGTAAACGAAAGAAGCGCCAGTGCGTCGGAGGTTTTAGCCGGGGCTTTACAGGACAATGATCGTGCTGAAATTGTTGGAACACAAACATATGGTAAAGGGGTTGTTCAAGCTATAATTCCCACAAAAGACGGTTCCGGTGTTCGTGTTACCATAGCCGGATATTACACGCCGGATGGAAATGTTGTACAGGATGTGGGTATTTCCCCGGATCGCAGGGTTGAAATACAAGGAGAATATAAAGGCAGTGCCGTATCTTCCATACCAAGGGAGGAAGATACCCAGTTGAGTACGGCAATGGAAGTCATGCGGGGAATGCTTGCAAAGTAGGCTTTAGGAATTACTCACTTTTTAGAATAAATATTGCTTTGTTGGCACATATTAGCTTTGGAGGTGAGATGATATGAAAAAAGAAAAGAAGGAGGATCGCTCCTCCGTTAAATATGAAGTAGCACAAGAGCTTGGATTACTGGAGAAAATTGACCGTAAGGGTTGGGACAGCTTAACGGCCAAGGAGTCCGGAAAGATCGGCGGATATATCAGTAAAAAAAGATTCAAGTAAAAAGCAAAGAACACAGGGAGAAGGATTGGCATGTATACCGGAATTGCACAGGTTTATGATCAACTGAACCGTGATGTGAATTATGAAAAATGGGCGGATTATATTGTTTCGATTTTTAAGCGGTTTGATTATAAGCCCGAATTGGTATTGGAACTGGCCTGCGGTACAGGTTCATTTGCAACCATTATGTCCTCAAGGGGATATGAAATGATTTGCGTGGATATGTCCGAGGAAATGTTGACAGTAGCCCGGGAAAAGTCTATTGCATCCGGAGAAAATATTTTGTTTTTACAACAAGACATGACATCCTTTGAGTTGTATGGAACAGTAGGGGCGATTGTTTGTCTTTTAGACAGTGTGAATCATCTTCAAAGCATAGATGACGTGAAAACGATGATCGGTTTATGTTATAATTATCTGGATCCGGGCGGGTTGTTGATTTTTGATGTCAATACACAGGTGAAACTTGAACACATATATGGTGACAATGTCTTTTATGTGGATGAAGAGGACTTTACATGCATATGGCAATGTGCATACAATAAGTCTGTGAAAAGATCCGAGATTGACATTGCGCTGTTTCATAAAATCCGAGATTTATATGCAAGAACAGACGATACGGTAATCGAGATCGCCTTTGACCTTGAAGAATTGGAACGTGTGTGTTTGGATTCGGGATTTGCATGTGAGGGAGTTTACGACCAATTTACGATGGATCAGTACACGGATCAAAGTGAAAGAGTTTTTTATATAGCAAGAAAGAGTGGAGAAAAAAACAAATGAAGGATTATGTAGTAAGAGCAATTGCTGCGGATGCGACAGTCCGCGCATTCGGCGCTTCCACATTGAATACAGTTCAAACGGCAATGAAGATTCATCAATTATCCCCCGCTTCTGCAGCGGCTTTGGGTAGGGCTTTGACTGCAACAGCACTTATGACCAAAATGCTGGAGAATGAAAGCGACAAATTAACCATACAAATAAGGGGAGACGGACCTGTCAATGGAATTGTTGCAGTGGCGGATACCAGAGATGCGGTTCGAGGATACGTAGGAAACAATCAAGTTCCCATGTTTCTAAAGTCAAATGGTAAGATTGATATGTCCAAGGTGACCGGAGAAAACGGTTTTGTAAATGTTGTCAAGGATATTGGTTTAAAAGAACCGTACGCAGGTTATGTGGATTTGGTCTCCGGTGAAATCGCCGACGATCTTGCATCCTATTTTGTTATTTCCGAGCAGATTCCCACAGCATTCAGCTTAGGTGAAACGTTAGATAATAACGGTGCT
>CALCRE010000082.1 GCA_937894465.1 uncultured Clostridia bacterium | reverse complement strand
AAAACCTAAGATAATGAGAGATAATCGAAGAAAAATGAACTTAATAGAAGAAGGAACAGATATGGCTCCTAGAATTTACGAAGATACTTCACTGACATTCGATGTATATCCGAAGATTTTGTTGAAGGATAAAAGAACCCGAATACACATCCGTCCGATTTTTGCTAAGCCTTTTATGGAAGGCGCAATGTATCGTATCACCACGGCACCTATGGAAATTGATACATATGTTAAAGAAAACAGAGTGACCCAAACGGTCCGATGTGTAAACAATACATTAATTTGTTCATTAACCCTTCATCATGAACAAGAATATAGATTACTCTTATCTTGCGAAGACGATGATTTTAAAGATACATTGGCGGTGCTCCATCTATATTGTCTGGAGGATGACCTGCATCACAAAAGGCCTTTTAAAGGAGATCTTCATTTGCACAGCTATTATTCCGACGGTAGAAATAGCCCCGGATTTATTGCTGCCTCCTGCAGAAAGGCAGGGTTGGACTTTATGGCCATTACTGACCACAGAGCGCATGATCCTTCCATTGAAGCACAACAAGACTTTTCCGATATGGATATTGATTTGAAAATCTTCAGAGGAGAAGAAATTCATCCGCCAAAAACCCACACCCACATGGTTGGTTTTGGAAACAAAGAATCCGTAAGAAAGCATTTTACCGATGAAGATGCCTACATCGAAACAATAAGTGAAAAAAGCAGAAACGTTGATTTTTTAGAAACAGATCAAGAAAAATATGAATATGCATCCTGTTCTTTTGTGATCGATCAAGTAAGGCAAGAAGGCGGCATCTGTATTTTTGCACACCCATATTGGGCAACCGGTAATCGATACAATGTTTCTTCTCCTTTGACCGAAGCCTTCTTAAAAACCGGTATTTTTGATGCTTTTGAACTTTTTAACGGTGACACCTTGGACATTAATGCCATTCAATTGGCGTTGTATCATGATTTATTCAAGCAATACAAGATCCCCTTGGTATCCGGTACCGATTCCCACGGAGTGATTCGCCATCCTTTCTTCGGCACATTTTTCACTGTGGTGTATTCCGAGGATTGCCAATTGGATTCTTTAACCGCAAATATCCAAGAGCTGAATTCCGTGGTGGTCATGCCTGTGAAAGATTCATCACCTTTTGTTTTTGGTCCGTTACGACTGGTAAAATATACCCTGTATTTATTACGGGAAATAATCCCGTTGCATGACGAGTTATGTAAAGAAGAAGGTATTTTGATGGACAGTGCATTGCGTGGAAGTAAGAATGCCAAAGCGGCTTTGTCTGTATTAAAAGGACAGACAACCGAGTATTATAAAAAAATGTACGAAGAAGATTAAGAAAAAAGAAAAGGGGCGGCAAAAGCTGTCCTCACATAGGGATTTGGTATCCCTGAAAAAAATCCGGCATAATCGTGAATTGCGGCTATGCCGTTTTTTCGTCCATTTTCTGAAAATCTATCGCTCCGATGCAATTTTAGATAGTTTGAAACCACTCGGTGCGGACACTGTCGACCTTTTCTGCCTTATACACGATTATCTTTTCGATGAAGTCTCGAATAATCTCACCTCTCAAATCGGTGATTTCGTATGTTTGCGTACAATTTTCAGAAAACGGGCTCCTTTGCGGCATCGAGCACCTGTTTCAACGTCGTGGGTCTCTCGAAGAGGCTTCTCTGCTCGGCTTCATAGTCCGCTGACATCTTGTAGAATCCTCACAGGCAAGTTATAAGAACGGTCGAAGTAATCCTTAAAATCCGTAAAAATGACAGACTATAACAACCAAGGAAAAGGCAAAAACATTTTAAAGATTTGCCCACTTATATATTGTGAGAATCACTTTTTCGCGATAATATAAATATACGTATACCAGAAAGGAGAACCCAACATGACAAATGATTTATTCGGCGGATTCGGTGGTCTGCTGAAGGGACTTTCAAGTTTTATGCCACAGGACGATCCTGATGCGAAGCTGATAAAGGCTCAATCGGATCTCAATGATTTGCAAAATCAAGAAACCGAGCTCTACGCTGAGATAGGTAAGAAGTCGCTGCTTAGAAACAGCGGACAGTTCCCGGAATTGGAAAGCAAGCTTAAATTGGTTCAGTCCAATTTAAAAGAGGTACAAGCCAGCCTGGAGGCGGTGCAAAGAGAAAAAACGAAGAAGGATCGGGCAGAACGGCAAACAGAAGAACAATGCACCTGCCCTGAATGTGGACATCGCAATTTGGAGGGTGTAAAGTTCTGTCAGGAATGCGGCGCGAAGTTGGGATCGTCCAGTTGTCCGGCGTGCAGAGCCGTCTTGCCTCCCGGCACACGCTTCTGCGGTGAATGCGGCGCCAAACAGGAGGGCTAGTATGGCAAGCTATAAGCAACCCTGCATCCAGTGCGGTGTGTACATAGAGTCGGACTCACGCTTATGCTCTGCCTGTCAAAGCCACAGTCCCTTCGGATATCTCTGCCCCGTCTGCCTTCGTCCTGTCGAAAAAGGCCAGCCAATATGCTCCGGCTGTGGAAGACCTCTCTATACCACTTGTCCTACCTGCGGTAAACAGACCTTTGTTCAGGAGAAATGTGAGCAGTGCGGTGCAGCGCTGATGATGCCCTGCCAAAATCCCCGATGCGGCGCGCCACAATTTTTTGAAAACATTAAATGTACCGCTTGCGGCAAAAAAATCAAAGCAAGTAAGAAATGAGGTAAAAAATCTATGCTGCAATCCTTTACAAGAAATTATGAAGACAACTCCACAGAGGCCGGATTTCAGTTCACCTTCTACTGCGATCTGTGCCAGGATGGATTTAAGAGTAGCTTTGTGGAATCCGAAACGTATCAAAAGGGCCGGGGGTTACGAGGATTGGCACGTGGAGCAGGCGCTCTGGGAAGCCTGTTCGGCGGTGCTTTGGGTAACCTTGGCTATTCTCTGGAACGCGGCGGGGATATTCTTTCCGAGCGGTTTGAGGGCATGAGCCCCGAATGGCAGAAAGAACATGAAAAAGCCTTCGAACGGGCTAAAAATGAAGCGCAAAGGCATTTTCACCGCTGCCATGGTTGCCATCAGTGGGTGTGCGATTCCTGCTATAACGAGGATGAAACGCTTTGCACCGACTGCTCACCCCGTCAGGAGGTCGCAGTGGCAAAAGCTCGGGCGGAGGCTATGCGCCGCAACATTGACGAAGCAGCCGAAGCTGTGACCGTCTGGAAGGGAAAGATTGAGAGTAAGACGGTTACTTGTCCCTCTTGCGGCAAGCCTGCAGGTACAGGCAAGTTCTGCAACAACTGCGGCGCATCTCTTGCACTGGCGATTTGTCCTAAGTGCGGAGAAAAAAATGCCCAGGGTGTGCGCTTCTGCAATCATTGCGGAGCATCTATGAGCACCCCGATCCGAATAAGGTGCAAAAGCTGCGGAGAAGGAAATGCTCCGGGAACCAAATTTTGTGGTAGCTGTGGAGCCAAGCTGTAATATGTATGCATATTCTGTTACCGCCGCACGCGAGTTTCTGTGAAGTTAAGATGAAAGAATCGCTCTTAAAATAAAAAGGACCGGTCGTGCCAAGCGATTACGCTTGAACATGGCCGGTCTTTTTTGCCCCGCTTGAAGGTGTCACACAAGTTTATTCATAAATCCCTGTGTGAACGCTCCAAATGTCCCCTCTTTTTTTATTTATGTTACTTTTCGTAATGCTCTTTCTCTTGTTTCTTTTTTCAATATCTTCTTACGGATTCTAAAACTTTTCGGTGTAACTTCGATCAGTTCATCATCCTTAATGAATTCGATGGTTTGCTCTAATGACATGGCAACGGGAGTAAGCAATTTCAAAGGATCCTCTGCTTGAACATTTCGGACGGATGTCAAGTGTTTCTTTTTACAGACATTAACCACCATATCGTCACTTCTTGAGTTGATACCCACTACCATTCCTTCATACACCTCTACGCCGGGCTTTATGATCAGGTTTCCCCTTTGTTGAGCGTTGAACAAACCATATGTGACTGCCGTTCCGCTTTCAAAAGCCACCAAGGAGCCTCTGCTGCGAGAAGGAATTTCTCCCTTGTAGGGAGCATATTCATGAAAGGAAGAATACATAATGCCCATGCCCCTGGTATCTGTTAAAAATTCTTGACGGTATCCTAACAAACCTCTTGCCGGTATAATAAATTGCAATTGGGAAAAACCTTCAGCTCCTCCCTCCATAGAGATGATTTCACCTTTTCTGGACCCTAATTTTTCAATGACCAACCCCATATATTGTTCCGGTACATCAATATAGACTTTCTCAAAAGGCTCCATTTTGCCTTGAGGAGTATCTTTGATAATCGCAAATGGTTTGGAGACTTGAAACTCATAACCTTCCCGACGCATGTTTTCAATCAGAACGGACAAATGCAGTTCCCCGCGTCCGAACACTTGGAATGTATCGGCTGAATCGGTTTCTTCCACTCTCAAAGACACATCTTTTTCCTTTTCCCTGAACAAACGTCTTCTTAAATGTCTGGATGTAACATACTCTCCTTCTCTTCCGGCAAATGGACTGTCATTCACTAAGAACATCATGGAAATGGAAGGCTCGTCAATCTTAACAAACGCCAAAGGTTCTACCGCTTCAACATCACAAATAGTATCCCCTATGGAAATATCGTCAATACCGGATATGGCAATAATGTCTCCGGCCAATGCCTTTTCACAAGGAATCCTGCTTAATCCTTTGAATTGGTACATTGCAGTGATCTTCATATCAGCTTGCTTTCCGGATACATTGCATAAAACATAATCCTTTTGTATTTCTGCCGTTCCTCTTTGAATTTTTCCTATACCGATTCGACCGGTATATACATCATAATCCACAGAAGAAATCAACATTTGCAAAGGTTGCCCCGCATCCCCCTCCGGAGCGGGAATTTCCTTAATAATGATATCAAACAAAGGAGACATGTTTTCACGAGGATCTTCCAAGGACAAAACTGCATATCCGTCCCTTGATGAAGCATATACCAACGGATATTCCAAGTTATCAACCGGAGTATCCAAATCAATGAATAAATCCAGTATTTCATCTGCCACTTCGTCACACCGGGCGTCCGGCCGATCAATTTTATTGATCACCACAATGGCCTTGAGTCCCATGTCCAATGCTTTGCGTAAAACAAACCTCGTTTGAGGCATCGGGCCTTCATATGCATCTACTAATAAAAGAACACCGTCCACCATTTTCAGAATACGTTCAACTTCACCGCTGAAATCAGCATGCCCCGGTGTATCGACGATATTTATTTTATACCCTTTGTACTCAACAGCCGTGTTTTTGGCTAATATTGTAATTCCTCTCTCTCTTTCAATATCGTTCGAATCCATCATTCTATCGTTAACCGCTTGGTTCTCACGGAACAATCCGCTTTGCTTGAGCATAGAGTCTACCAAGGTTGTCTTACCATGGTCGACATGAGCTATAATTGCAACATTCCTTATCTTTTCGTTCTTCAAAAAAACCCCTCCATATATCAATACGATTCCTTGGAAAACACATGTATTATAAATAATGATGCTTTAAAACAATCGAACCCCATTTCAAATGAAGTTCCAAAAAAGTGATCGAATATTTTAATGTGTTCTCCAAGCCGTTAAAATAATCTCTTACTTTAAGTTTTTTACAGACATCATTTGATTATACAACATTCCGATTAAAAATCAATAAATTTTTTACTACCGAATTAAGGTTATGTAAAGTTACTTTTGAAAATTATCGCAAAACATGTTAAAATAATTGTGTTTAATATGTACAAAAGGAGGATTTCATGGGAAAATTCAGAGGAGCAATCATTACCGGAGGCCTTTTTGCGGGTTTCATTGTCTTTGCAATTACTGTTTTTTTGATGCCTCCACAACGGGCACTAGCCATTGGTATATTAACGTCTGCCATATTTACATTTGTACTTAGCTTGGTCAGTGACATCAGCTTTAAAAAATATAGAAACTTAGACCAGACCATTGAGCAGGACATTATTCTTAAAAATATCGCCAACTACTACTCTGATCGGTTAATCGGAGACGGTCTTCTTTACTTGACCAAAGACAGATTAATCTTTCTTTTTTTTAAAAAAAGAAAGCTATACCGTGAGGATATCCCTTTTACGGAAATCGAAAGAGCAACATACGGAACACTGTTTCGGAATATTCTCGGGCTGAAACTGTTTATGAACGACTCCACCGTGAAGGGTTTTGTCATTAACGATATCGAGCAATTCTTAGAACAAATTAATAAAAAAACACGTTCGAATACCATCGTTCACTCGGATCGCTCGGAGAACACAGAAAGTTAATCAACGATTCGGATTGCGATCAAGTAAGTAATCATCAATAATTTCCTGTAGACTGTTTATGAATTCATCATTCCGTGTATCCATAATTCTTTCCACGATTTCACCAAATGAATATTTGTACGGATTGGATTTTTCCTCGAAAATATTTGGTAAGATCGTTTTGGCTAATAAGCTATCGTTTCCCACCAGAAAATCCTCCATTCCAACGGGGGGCTTTTCCGGATCTTTCCGCGTCCAGAATAAATCGTTGATTGCATCGAAAACAGTTCGGTGTTCTTTATTTGTTTTACTATTAACCACCAAATCAAGGAAAGGAATCACATGAACATTTTGAATGTACCGTTGGGTCAACTCCTTTTGGCGATTGTCACATAATAAGTATTCACCAACCACTGCATCATAATCAACCGTATGTCCGGCCATGACTGAATATTGTGAATAGATGGAATTCGTATGCATAACACCATTTCCCGGATCATCTTCATATGTCACACCATCCAAGCCGTATTTCAATAGGAAGTTAGCCTCAGGGTCGGAAAAAAGAAAGTCGATGATTTTTGTAGCCCCTTGTTTGTTCGCACAACGATCACTCACTACAAAAATATTATTGACTCTTCTCGAATCAGACGGGATGTCTTCTAGGAAAAAGATGTCGTAGGATAATAAATCCAACTTGCTGTTAATAAAACTGTAGTAACTCATCAACCCTGCAATCAATTCTTGCTTTTCATCAGAAGACGTGAAAATAGAGGCTTCTTCAAATAATTTGATATATTTTTTCACCTCGTCCAATATAGGGGTGTCATCTATCCGATGCAACTTATATAGCCGGTCATTCATTTGGAAATAGTACATATACCGCGTATCTTCGAATGCAAAATAATATCCTGCATCCGATATAATTTTGCTGTATATAATATCAGTATTGAACACAATCCGATCATGTACGGTTACTAAATTCTTCTGATTCAGCTCGATGCAAGCATCAATGGCATCTTTTAAAGTGGTGTGGCTTCGATCACTTAATTGCAGGTTAAGGTTTCTTTGGATGACAAAGACAGGAAGACCCTTGTAATCAGGCGGCGATAATATCCCATACACCCTACCGTTGTATTCCGTCAAAGGATCCAAATGACTCATGTCCGCACGATATTGTTTCAAAAACGGTGTCTGGTCATTGATATAGGGAGACAGATCTGCAGCATAACCATATGAGATTAAATTTAATAAGTCATTAGGAAATCCGGATATCCCCGTAAGCTTATAATTGTGTCTTACGACTTCGTCATACATGCTCATCGTAAAAAAGATATCCGGTCCGATCCCGGCGTCCATCATGGATTGTAAAGTGTGGGTATAAAATTCAACTCGAGGATGAAGAAGCGTTTCTCTTGGGTTATCTGAATTTGGTCCACTTGGTGTAAGAAGTCTGATCGTTAATCCCAAGTTTTTTTGACACAACCCGCTCAATTGATCAAAAACTTTAGCATACTCATTTTTAACATTCATATATGGATACAAGACGGTTAAAACATTCTCATTCTTTTCAACTTGCAGCGATACAGGACGGTTTGATGTCTCCGGTGGCATGGATATAGTTTTTCGAGGTTTGTTTTCCAACTTATTTTCTGAACAACCAAAAGAAAAGATCATGAGAACGCACAGAAGCAACGAAATAGTTCTTTTCATTGAAAACCTCCAAAAATTCTCTTTTTCACACTGCTGATAAATCCACTCAAAACAATTGTATACCATTTAACCGATGGTATCAAGATTTTTCCACATTGTATAAGCAAGTAACTTATGCTACAATCAAATGCATGTATTCGGATATCCATCAACTAAGAGAAAAGATCAGCTTGAATTATAAAGACCAAGATCGGTTTATCCTTTTAAAGGTCTTGGACAAAGCGCAAACCGCCATGAAAACATGGGGTTATACATGCACTGATTTTTTGGATCCCTTTAAAAGAGCTTTGGTTCGTGACCTGCTGTTTCATATAAAGGGGTTACAATACATTGAATTCGGCGGTTATGAAAATGCAAACAGGCAATCCTTTGTTTTTATGACAAGTGACATGTCAAAGGAATTGTTTGAACCGGACCAAATGTTTGCGTTGGTTTCCGTCACTCCCACGGCTGGCATCGATGCACTGACACATCGGGATTATTTAGGTGCGGTTATGAATCTTAGCATCAATCGTGACTTTTTCGGTGACATCGTGCTCAATCCCAAAGGATGTATGATAATTGGTAAAAAGAGCATCATAGAAACCATTCACACCTCATTGACCAATGTGGGTAAATACACGGTATCCACTCAAATGGAATCCCTTGAAGGTATCATTGTGCCGGAAGAAAAGGTCAAAGAGCAATCAATCAGCGTGTCTTCTCTTCGTTTGGACGGCATTATCAGTAAAGCCTTTCACATATCAAGGTCAGACGCTGCCGATTACATTAAAAGCGGAAAAGTCTTTGTCAATTACAAAGAAACAATCGACCTATCCAAAAGCATATCGGAAAACACCGTCATATCCTGTAAAGGCCTAGGTAAAATGGAGCTTTTAGAAGTATCGGGAGAAACAAAAAAAGGCCGATTGAGAATTAAAATAAATGTATACCAATAAATCGACCTTCTTAAAACAAGATGTTTACTCAATAAATTGAATGATGTTATCTGCTCCTATACTCCTTAATTGTTGATCAGACAGATCTGAGCACCCTATCTTAAACAGATTTCCTTCCGGGAAAAACAAAGGCGTATGAGTGGAAAAGACAAAACGTTTTAAAGGGTATTGATCTGTCAATGTTTTATAGATATCGCTTCCTTCTAAAGCTGATGTGTCTATACGCACATTGTCAAACCCAGTAAAAGGTGCAATTTCATTAGGATACATCCCGTTAAGTAAAAACTTTTGATCCGGATATTTTTTAACAACACTTAACAAGTCGTTTAAATCGGTGTTTTCCACCTTAAGCAACCTGTATTGACCTCTTGGATCCTGCATCTTAATTTGTACCGAGATCACAACATTCCTTTTTTGCGTTTCTAAAACCAACTTTTTAATATTGTCCACTAATGAGTACATGTGGTAATTGGGCAAAAGCTTAACCACCTTGATTCCATGTTCAAACCACCCAATGGCATCCGTCCAGTTTTCACGGCTTAAATCCACAATCGGCACCGGTATAAAGTAGTCCGGATCAGCATTTAAAACTAATTGGCCGGATAATACAGGATCCTGTGAAAATATGGCGTTTAAAGGGGATACTAGTGCTTTTACAATTCCTTGTTGAGATGATTTCTTTTTTAATAAGTCAAGGGTGTTATTTCTTAAATTCATAAAAGGCCAATTTCCAACCCAAGTGCAAGCATCCACCAAACCGGGTAAATTGAATTTATCCATGGGACACACCTCCCAACAACCTGACGGCATTTCCGCCAAGAATCAGCTTTCGATCATCTTCGCACATATCCACTGAATAAATCCTACCCAATTGGGTTGCCGGGTCTCTTCCCGGAAAATCAGACCCGAACAAAATCCGTTTTGCACCCAACAAATCCAATCCGTATTGAAAGAAACCATCTTCGGGTTGGGACCCGGATGTATCCACATACACATTAGGGTATTTTGCAACATCTTGTAGGCCTCTGTAACCACATCCGGTGATATGGGCCATGATGATGTTCAAATCCGGAAATTTGGCAGCTAAATTTGCTATATTAGACGGGTCAGACTCATTCTCATACTCTTGTACTGTTTTATACCAACAGTGAATCAAGACCGGTATCCCGTGTAAAGAAAGCAAATCAGCCACCGGTTCGAATTTTTTTCGATCCACTTTCATGGAGTGATGGATCTTCACCGCCACTGCAGGACCTTTTAACAAATACTCCTCCACACCTTCTTTAATAATACCAAAGTCAACATTTGGATCGATCACCAAAAAAGGAACAAAATGATCCTTATGTACTTTCATTACCTCCCTTAAAGCTTGCCCTTGCAATTGCAAGTCTTCATCCTTTTGGTACAAACCTTGATAAAACATCAAAGCGCATTTGTCTATATGGCACCGTTTCAAATCATTAATGCTTTTTTCAATGTTTTTTTCATAATGATCAAAATACACATGCCAATGGCAATCAATAATCATCCCTCATCCTCCTTTTCCTGTTGTAGATAACAAGAAGTAAAAAAGCCCGAAGTTTTCTCGACCTCAGGCTCCTTTTAATCAATTCAGTTTTAATAATTTTGCTGCATTTTTGTA
>CALCRE010000081.1 GCA_937894465.1 uncultured Clostridia bacterium | reverse complement strand
GATAATGGTGATTAGCCAACTATGGAGTGTCTAATTTATCGGGAAAGGCTCACATCGAGGGAGTAACAAGATATTCATATACCAATCTATACTACTATTTTAAGGATGTAAATACTCAAAGATGAGCTCATAAAACTTGTGAATTACTTATTCAATAAAAATAAGAGAAATTATTAAGGAGGCTATGTCTTATGAACCAAGATACCAAAATCAATTTTCAGCCACTTTATCGCGTTACCCAGTTTTTGGCTTTAATAATGCTCATCCTTATTCCATTACAAATCGTTATTTATGTGATTGCACCGCCACCGGATACTGTTAAAGGATTCTTTGAACTTTATCAGCAAAATCCGTTTTTCGGATTGCTGAGCTTGGATTTTCTTTACCTGTTTAACAATATGATTATTGTAATAATCTATTTAGCCCTCTTTGTCCTCTTATACCAAGAAGAGCCCGTTACTGTACTCTTGGCATTAATACTTGGCATAATTGGAATTGCATGTTATTATCCGTCCAATCCTGCATTTGAAATGCTGACTTTAAGTAATCAGTATTTTCAGGCGCTGCCTGAACAGCAAACTATATATTTGGCAGCCGGCGAAGCCTTAATGGCTGGTTATACAGGCACCACCTTCGATGTCTACTATGTATTAAGTACAATATGTCTGCTGTTATTTGCCTATGCATTAATAAAAAGCCATAAGTTTAAGAAATCGGTTGGCTTGTGGGGGTTAGCTTCCGGATTTTTTATGATTGTACCTTCATCGGCAGGGGTATTGGGCATGATTTTTTCTTTACTGTCCCTCATTCCTTGGGTGGTATTCGTTGCGCTACTGATGATAAATTTCAGAAAATTCGCTGCTTCAAAATTATGAACATAGTGACCGCAATTGATTTGTACCAGCTTAGCAACGTTCTGGGCGCTAAGTCTCTTTTGACAAGGTATTCTCCATGTAGGTACGTGCAAATTCTTGCTGTTGGTTATAAAGTGAAATAGCACAGTTGGTCCATCATAGCAATAACAATACTATAATACTAACATTGGCAATAAAATGAGATATTGCACTAACCCATGCATTATTTGTTTTATGAAAGATAGTTCCATAAAGAACACTGTTTATAGAACCCATGACGGACTCTCACCGTCAAGTTACGCACCATTTGTGGCGCACAACAAAAAACGGCATAGTCGCAAATCAACGACTATGCCGTTTTTCTCAGAGACCGCTCCAAGAGTTTCTTCCTTGATTAGCTAATCAAGATTTTCGTATCTTCTATCTTTTCATCTTTTGTTTTAGGAACAGTCAGTACCAGGATCCCGTCCTTATACTCAGCCTTAATATCGGACTTTTTCACATTGTCATTCAGCCTGAAGCTCCTTTGGCATCCGCCATATCTACGCTCTTGTACGATGTAATTATCCTTTTCTTCCTTCTTTTCTTCATTGGTATTAACCGCTACGGTCAAATAACCATTCTGCAGATCGACACCGATATCTTCCTTCTTCACACCCGGAAGTTCAACTTCTATCTCATATTCATTTCCTTTATCCTTTATATCACTTCTCATAAAGTTTCCGTTATAAGGAGCTGCGAATGTGTTAAAGAAGTTGTCGAAAATATCCGTCATATCACCGAAAGCACTTCTTGCCAGTTTGTTTGCTCTTCTGTTAAATGGCATTAATTCAAACATAAAAACACCTCCATCAATCTTTTATCTTAAAATATTTATTTATATTAAAGCTGCCCGGTCTTCTAACCGAAACAACCGTGTGTCAATACAATATATTAATAAACTTCTATTTTTGTGTCTTTAGGTGCATCCTCCTTTTTATCAATGGTCAATGTCAATACACCGTCTTCAAATTTAGCTTTGACATCTTCCTTGCTCACTCGATCACTGACCTTAAAGCTCCTTTGGCAACCCTCATACCTTCTTTCCTTAACGATGTATGAACCATTGTCATCCGGGTTGTTTTCATCTTTTTTAACGGCGATTGTCAAAAATCCATCATCCAATTGAATATCAATATCTTCTTTCTTTACACCCGGTAAATCAGCTTGGATCTCGTATCGGTTATCATGCTCCTTGACATCACATCGTAATCCGCCGTTGACATAAGGAACCCATGAAGTATTAAAAAACTGATCAAATAAATCACTCACCTCACTAAAATGTGATAAAAAATTGCTTCTGTAAAAAGGGACTAATCCGGTCATTCAAACCACCTACTTTCTTAAATTTGTCATTCTGTCTTTGACCATCTTTGACTTTAATGTTATTATAACACCTTTATGAAAAACTTCAAAATTTGATTTTGACCTTCTTTGACCATTAGGAGAATATTTCTTTAAATAGCTCTCTTAATCTTCAATTCACTTTAAATTTCTACGAATTTCGTTGTTTTTTAAGACCCAGCATGACAACGGTTTCTCTGAAACTGATCGCACCTACTCCGAACATCATGCCCAATCCGATCAAGGCAGTTCCGAGAATAACCACTAATAAATGTAGCTTTCCATAAATGCCCAACACAGAAAGAACCGCGGTTATATATTGACCTGTAGCCTTCATCGCCAAGAAAACCAGAGCAGGCTTAAAAATCCACCTTCTAAAATCCACTTTTACACCGGTGCTCTTTATAATGGAATACAAGTTTAGGATGGCAGTCAGTGCAAAGCTGACACTGATACCCCATACATAAATATTGATTCCCTTTAAAGGTACCAAAAAATACACCACCAGGATTCTCAGCGAACATCCGATCATGGAGTTCCACATAAATGCAGAGTGCTTATTTAAGCCATGCATAATACCGGCTAATGTTTGGTTTAAATACACAAAAATACACGACCAAGATAATATTTTAATGACTTCTCCTACATTCTTTCCTGCAAACAATAGCTCACCGAATTCAAAAGCACAAGAATTGAATATCGCTGAAAACAAAAATCCGATGACCATGGTCAATTGAATGGATTTGGAAATTTTCTCTCTGAGCATTTTTTCATTATGTATATCTCTTGCAATGGTAGGGACCAACATGGTTGATAATGATGATGTAAATATGGAGGGAAACATGATCAAGGGCGATGCCATACCGGTAAATCTACCGAATAGATCCATCCCCTCTGCATATTTCATACCGGATAAAAGCAAGCGCCTAGGTATTAAGATAATTTCAGCCGAATGTAACAATGATGAAAAAAGTCGATTCAGCGATAAAGGAGCAGATATTTTAACCAAATCAGACCTGATTTTCTTGGTAGATGCCACCACCTGCTTCTTTTTTGTTTGGGAACCTTTTCGGGCAATGATGATACTCAGCATGATGAAGCTTGCCACATCACCTATCACACTGGCAATTACAGCCGCTAAACAGGCATAGTCCAACCCTTTCGAGATTAACTTTTCATAAAGAAAAACAGCTGCAACCACCTTTACCAGTTGCTCCACCATTTGTGAAACAGAAGAAGGCAAAACATGGTTGGAACCGTAAAAATATCCTCGCATCACCGAAGAAGAAGCGACAACCGGCAGAAACACACCGATAAATCGAAAAGACATCAGTGTCCGTTCATCCTTGACGATATAGGTAGCTATCAAACCGGAAGAAAAAAACACAATCAATCCTAACGGTATACCAACCAGAAATACCAATCGCATTGCCGTTTTGACGATTTTGGTAGTATCTCCCCCTACGGCATCCGATTGTGCCGTCAGGTTGGATACGGCAGTGGACAACCCGGATGATAATGTAATCAGTATCAATGAGTATACCGGATTGAAGAGTTGTACCAATCCCATACCTTCGTTTCCGATCATATTGGATTGATAGATACGATAGAAAAAACCGATTAATCTCAATATTAATCCTGTTAATGTCAAAAGCAGGGCGCCTTTGGCTATTTGCTTTGCTGTCATGCAGTATCCTCTTCCTTCAATTAGGTTTAGAAGGTTCTCTACGTTAACCCTCTTTTAAGAATACTGTTGACAAGCTTTTAATATGACATTTAAATTTTGTTTTTTCTCATCATACGCAGTTTACGTCGTTCAAGGGCTCGATCCCATTCCTCTTTTTCATTATCACTGATAATCTTTAATTGTGGTACTTTAACAGGACAGCTCTCTTTGTCCAATGCAACCAATACAATATATGCGGTGTTGGTTAGCCGTCTTTTACCGGAATAAGGGTCTTCCGCAAATACATCCACTTTTATCTCCATAGATGTATTTCCCGTCCATGTAACTCCGGCCTTTAACGTCACAATTTCATTTTGTTTCACCGAATGATGAAAATCCATGTTGTCCACCGATACGGTTACGCAATCCATATGGGTGTGTCTCATAGCCACCATTGCACCGGCCAAATCAATCCATTTCATCAAGGTTCCTCCGAAAAGGTTCCCTTGAGAATTGGTATCGTTCGGCATAACCAATTGTGTCATTTCAACATGTGATTCTTGTGCAAATTTCGTGTTTTCATCCATCTTCCATGCCTCCTTCTAAAAATAGTCGTTCCAATTCTCTTTTGACACCGTTCAAATCATTGATCTTAAAGATTCGATCTCTGGCTTTTGCAGCGTTTTTTAATCCTTTCAAGTACCAAGCAATATGCTTACGCATTTCATTGACAGTCTGGATCTCTCCTTTGGTATCCAACATCAATTGCATATGACGCAAAATCATTTCATGTTTAAGAACCGGGTCCACATCGGGGCTCTTACTGCAGGCTTCATTCCCGATCCATGAAAAAATCCAAGGGTTTCCCAAGCTTGCCCTTCCGATCATAACACCGTCGCAACCGGTCATCCTTTTGATTTTTAGTACATCTTGGGTTGTCCTGATATCCCCGTTTCCAATCACAGGTATGCGCACCTTGTCCTTTACACGGGCAATGATTTCCCAATCAGCACTTCCTGAATAAAACATATCCTGTGTTCTTCCATGAATCGTAATTGCTTGGGCACCGGCTTGTTCCGCCATTTGAGCAAACTCTACCGCATTCTCCCGTTCCATATCCCATCCTTTACGAATTTTTACCGTCACGGGCAAACAAGATGCATTGACCACAGCTGATATGATTTCTCCGGCTAATTTTAAATTCTTCATCAATGCACAACCCTCACCGTTTTTCACAATTTTAGGCGCGGGGCATCCCATATTGATGTCGATGAGAAAAGCTCCTTGATCACCTAAAATCTCCGCTGCTTTTGCCATCACCAAAGGTTCACTACCAAAGATTTGTAATGCCGTAGGTTTTTCATCAGGGTATATCCTGGCAATTTCAAATGTTTTTTTATCTTGGTAGCATACGGCTTTTGCACTGATCATTTCGGTGTAAGTTAAGCCTGCACCTTGTTCCTTACATAATTTTCGAAAGGCATAATCGGTAATACCGGCCATGGGTGCTAAAAAAATGTCTTTCTCTATATATAATGATCCTATTTTCATGAATTTTTGCATAGTCCTTTGTTTAGGTTGTTTTCCATTATAGCATACCTTAAGATCCACTGAAAGCACGTAAAATTTATTTGCATAACTTCGTAATCGTGGTATAATAAGCACAATGTCTCGGTGGCCTAAAGGATAAGGTAATGGATTCCGGTTCCATTGATGCGGGTTCAATTCCTGCCCGGGACGCCAGATAAAAGCATCACCATATGGGTGGTGCTTTTGTTTTTATTACCGAAAAAGAAAGGCATCAGATGTCACACGCGAGCATTCTAAAATCATTAGTTCTGTCAACATACATTGGCGGTATCAGAACACCTTTGAGCAATGTGTGCATAAGATACGAAGGATAGACACAGATGTTGAATATTCCAAGTTGGCAGGACCACCTATTCTTCTCAGATAGAGCCACCTGTTCCGTTATGGAGAGCCAGTAAGTTGAAAGTGGGAGCCACCACTTAACTGGTAGTTCCCTCGCTTGCGCTGCCCCATAGATACGTCACCACCTATCTTCATCGTATATGCAGACGGAACTACAGAGTCAAGTATGGAATCGGCGAGAACACTGCCGCCTAACCTTTGGTGTCAGCCCTCAAGGGTGCGTATTGCGGCAACATCCGGACACCTGTTCCGGAATTATCCGGACAGCATAA
>CALCRE010000080.1 GCA_937894465.1 uncultured Clostridia bacterium | reverse complement strand
TTTTCTTGATGATAAAGACAGTGAAACCGCTATAAACGAGAATGGCGAATATGTTATCGGAATCATAAAGGGCAACACATCCGGAATTTATATTCCTAAATATATCGGTGCTGAAGCACGAAAAAGATATCGTTCTGAAATGATTCAGAACATACAGACACAGATCGTTGAAATAAAATTACAGATTGAAGTTGAAAACGACAAAATTAAAGAAATACAACAAAGTAAAGTTGTGTTGGATACCGAATTTGAGGAAATGCCTCCAAAAACGGATTTGGAAGCATCTTTTGAAAATATGAAGTCCTTAAATGATCATCTGATGTCCAAAGAGAAAGAAGCTGCAGGAAAAGAGCAAGTCTCATCTATGTTCTATGATAAACTGAAAAATGCCAAAACGAAAGTGTTGGAGCTGACAAAAAAAATGGAGCTTCCCCTGAACCTAGATGCTTATGAACGTGCAGAAAATCAATGTACTCAATATCGTGACCGGTTGGGGGATCTTGATACGCAACATGCGAAGCTGATCCAATTGCTAGGGAATATTATCATTTACGAAGAAAACATCAAGGAGACATCCGGTGATATCGACAGGATATCCTGTGACTTGGAGACGGTTTTTAACAAGATCATAGAGACAAAAAATATTAGAAAAAATTATGAGGAAATACTAAGTAAACCGGAGTATGAGTATGTCAGAGCAGAGATAGAGCGTTGCGTGAGTGATCTTAAAGAAATACCGCTACGATTGGAGAACGCCATTGTAAGAGCTACTAAGAATGAGGAAAAATATAATAATGCTATGGGAAGGTTAGAGGAAATAGGAAAACAGATTATTGGTTTGCAGATACAAAATGAAGGCCTTCGTGACAGTTTTATTTTAGAGTATGAGCTCGGATATGTTGTTCAGTACACCGATGAGAAGGATTGTGTAAGAATTGCTAAAAAAGTCTGTTCACAATTCAAGGGTGATGATAAAAACGGTAAACAAAGGGATGATTACGCCAAAACACTGCAAGACAAATATCATGAGAATTATAACCTTATGGCTGAATACAGTTTAAGGATGGAATATATTTTTGAGCAGTTTGAAGACACTAAAAACGAAAAACTCGATAAAATTTTGTTGTCTCGTAAAAGACTTGACCTTTTGGCTCGGATCCAGGGAAAAGAAGTCAATTTTAACACTCTTACAGCATATATAGGAGATTCTATAGCAGAAACTGAAAAGCTTTTAAGGGAAAGTGACAGACAACTCTTTGAAGATATCTTGGCAAACACAGTTGGAAAGAAGATTCGAGCACGTATATATCACAGTGAGCAATGGGTAAAAAAGATGAATTCTCTTATGGAGTCAATGAATACTTCAAGTGGACTTTCGTTTAGTTTGGCATGGAAAAGCAGGGTAGCGGAATCTGAGGATCAGCTCAACACCAAGGAGCTTGTGGATTTATTGCAAACCGATGCTGTGTTACTTACAGAAGAAAGCTTATCGAGACTTACAGAACACTTCCGATCTAAAATTGTACTTGCCCGGAAGGAACAAGAGGATAAAGGAAGTTCACAATCTTTTCATGCTACGATGAAAGATATTCTGGATTACAGAAAGTGGTTTGAATTTCAACTATTCTACCGAAAAACAGGCGAAATAAAGAAGGAACTTACGGACAATGCTTTCTACAAATTCAGTGGTGGTGAAAAAGCAATGGCGATGTATGTACCCCTCTTCTCAGCGGTATATGCCAGGTATGACGGTGCAAAAAAAGATTGTCCGAGAATTATATCTCTTGATGAAGCCTTTGCCGGAGTTGATGAAAATAATATACGAGATATGTTCCGTCTTTTGGAAGAACTCGATTTAAGCTTCATAATAAATTCACAAAGTCTATGGGGTGACTATGAAACGGTATCATCACTTTCCATATATGAATTAATCAGGCCTAATAACGCTGATTTTGTAACCACCATTCGATATAAGTGGAACGGCAAGGTAAAGGAATTGGTAACAGAAAGCTTATGAATGATAAGGAGTTGTTGAGGGAATGTGTCACATACTTTAAGCAAAATAAAGGATTCGATAGGGTGTTTCAACAAATCAGGGATAAATATAAATCTCTTGGCACGATGGGGGGCACCGTCAGAATAGCCAAATTGACATCCTATGAAAAAGAAGCATTAACGGGATTTTTGAAAAAAGATTATTTAAACAAGGAATCTGCAGTTATTCACGTAAAAGCTTTCCAAGGGGCTCTTGAGAAAACAAAGTTTAAAGATATAAGTTTTGAGGATGTGTTGAATTCATATTATATGGAGGAAATCCAATCAAACAGGTATGTCCGTGAGCAGTATGAACTTAGGAGAACTCGTTTCTTTTGTACATGTATTGAAGCATATGAGGATACACCTGCAAGCAAATGGCTTGAAACAATTTTTGCTACAGGAGAGAATGCATATAAAACACTGGTTAGAAGATATGATGTAGACCAAAAAAAGCTCAAAATAGAGATAGATACAGTATGTCGTGCAATCAATCATCTGCCTTACCGGATCGGAGAAAAGCAAAGTTTGCCGATTTTTGCCACAAAGATAACAAGGGATCCTCATGCTTTCGATATGAACTCTCCCTGTGGGCAACTGTTGCTATATGGTGTTTCTTTTTTGCTTGGAATAAAGATGCCGGCTCATGCGCAAGAAAGGGCAGAAGCATTGTATCAAACAGGTATCTTGGTTGATGAAATTTCAAACTTTGTACTTTGTGCAGGCTTGACCGGGTACAACAAAACCGGATTGCATCCGGGTTGGGATGGTTTTGGCAGATCATGTGAACCCATATATGCCTCTTTGATAAACTTAAGTAAGCTTGAGACTATAAGAAGTACTACAGGGATGGTGTGTGTTGTTGAAAATCCTTCGGTTTTTCTGACGGTTTTGGATAGCAATGTCTCAAGACCTGTTCCGCTGGTATGTACATACGGTAATTTGAAACTTGCCTGCTTTGTGCTTTTGGATATGCTGGCGAAGGAAGGTACACAAATATTTTATTCGGGAGATTTCGACCCGGAGGGGTTAGCGATTGCAGATGCATTAAAAAATAGATATAAGGATCAGCTGACTTTATGGCGGTATACGAAACATGATTACTTGTCTGCGCTTTCGGATAAATCGTTGAGTCCTTTGAGGATTAAAAAGCTTGACGGTATAAAAGACGAAAGCTTAAAAAGTCTTTCATTGGATATAAAGCAAAAGATGAGAGCAGGATATCAAGAGATGATTATAGACAAACTTATCGAAGATATAGGGAGATGGAACTTTTAGAGAAACTTCGTTTTGAAAATGTTAAAAAAGAGCGTCCTTCCGAAAGAATGACGCTCTTTTTAAAGTTATATCACTTAAAGTAATTTGGGTTTTTGTTGATTAAACGGATGTGTATCCGCCGTCCACCTTAATATTCTGCCCTGTAATGTAAGAGGCTTCGTCACTTGCAAGGAATATAGCTGCGGGGTTTAATTCACCGGGTTTGCCGTAACGTCCGAGGGGAACAGTGGTTTGCATGAAGTTTGTAAATGATTCGGTGTTTAATGTATCGCTCGTTAACTCCGTTTCAAAGTATCCCGGGCTTATGGCGTTACATGTGATATTGTATTTTGCCAATTCTGCTGCAACCGCTCTTGTAAAGTTAATAACGCCACCTTTGGATGAATGATATGCAATGGTATCCATGGCGGTGTTACCAACCTGTCCATAAATGGAAGCGATATTGATGATACGACCATATTTCTTTTCAACCATGTGTTTTGCAAAGGCTCTTGTCACCTTAAATACACTGGTTAAGTCCGCACCTAATGTGAAATTCCATTCATCGTCGGTCATTTCTAATACACCGGCATTTTTTGATGCTCCTGCGTTATTGACCAAAATATCAATTTTTCCATACTCTTTTATTGCAAATTCAGCTGCTTTGTTTATTTCATCTGTGTTTGTAACGTCACATTTAATAGGTAGGCATTTTACTCCCTTTGCCCTGAATTCTTCAGCGATCTTCTCCAAACGTTCCATTCTTCGGGCCATAAGAACCAAATCTGCACCCTGCTGAGCAAATCCATGTGCCATTTGCAAACCTAATCCTGAAGAAGCTCCAGTAATTACAGCAACGCGACCTTTTAATGAAAACATAGTAACCTCCTAAAAGATATTGTTATTTAATTAACAATCTTATAATATCAAATATTATATACACTGTCAACCTTTATTATGTGCTAAAATCATCAAAATATCACCTGAAACAATTAACTGTACAAGGAGACAAAGTCCTCTGCGTCAGTTAAAGAATAAAAATATTTGGTATTGAATTCCATATGTTAACTTGATAAAATTATAGCTGTTCATTCAATTATGTAGGAGAGTTATAACTTATGAAGAAAAAATGCAAACTGCAGTTCCTTATGATTGTCACATTGATCCTTTGCATATGGGGACCCGGATGCTCAAAATCACCTGATACAAAAAATAAATCTGTAAGTTTTGAAGACACTATGTTTTTAAACGATACGATTATCGCAGAAAAAGACGGAAAATACCTGTTGCTGGACAAGCAAGGCAAAGAAAGAGCTGCTTTTGATTATATCAGTTCCAATTGTGGCGAAGGACTGGTTGTTTTTAGACAGGATGGTCGTTACGGATATATGGATTTAACAGGCAAAGTGGTGGTTCCGGCTTTATATGATGATGCCAATCCATTTACAGATGGTTTGGGGAGTGTACGAGTGAACGGCTCTTGGGGATTTGTTGATCATTCTAACAAGATGGTGATTTCACCTCAATACAGCCAAGTCGGTACTTTTATCGATGGCATTTGCAATGTTAAGAAGGATGATTTGGAATTCTATATCAATACAAAAGGCGAAAAAATTTTTGATATGGATTTTATGAGTGCAGAAACCTTTACAGGCAATGTTGCTGTGGTTGAAACGAAAGAGGGATCATCTCTTATTAACAAAGAAGGTGAAATCATAACCGATACATATTTCGATGATATTTACATGAAAGATATTCGATCTTGGAGGGATACCGGATTATTGGTTGTTAAGTTAAACGGCTCATACGGTTACGTAAGCGGTATTACCGGGGAGACGGTTATCTTCCCGGTTTACTCTGATGTATTTGAATTTTATGAGGGGATTTGCAGAGTGAGAATCGGAGATAAATTTGGTGCCGTCGATGCTAACGGTAAAATTATCATTGATCCTGTATATGATAGTTTAGGAGAATTCAGCGACGGTTTGTGTTCCTACCAGGAACAAGGAAAATGGGGCTTTATCGATAAGGCAGGCAAGAAAGTAATTCCGCCTACATATGCTCAACCCGGTGATTTTGACAATGGAGTTGCTAGAATGCTATTGAAAGACGGTACTTTCCATTACATTGACAAAACAGGTAAGGTCGTAGACAAACCCAAGTTTAAAGACGATGCATTGGTGCTGTCTTATCATGCAGGATGGGGATTTGATGATCGGAACGGAAATACTGTTATAGAAGGTAAGTACGCTGAGTTTTCCGTTGTCAATGATAACCGGTATGCAATGTATTCCAACGACCGGATCGCTTGGATTCTATTCGATCACAAAGGTAATGAACTCATATCCTTTGAGGATTACGATATACAAACCAGAAACGCCGGTGACTTTAATAATCTGAATATTAAAACACAGTTTAAAAAAAGTATAGGTAGCAATATTTTTACAGATGACGGGTATGCATTTATTGGAAGAGGGAAGTATTGGCCGAGACGTGTGGAACAAAGGGATGATCCGAAAACAAATACCGAATCAGAAAAGTCAGGTTTAGGTGTCATCAGCATAAACAAAGAGGTGGTGATTCAACCGATCTACGATCAGTTGATACCTTTTACGGATATCGATGAAGTGCTGGCTCTTCTTGAGAAACCATAACAAAAAGGAGTATGACAATGAGCAAAACAAAAAGTGCGAGCATTCAATCAAGATTCGGGAGTGCTACTGATTGATTACGGGTGTATAGTCTGTATTTGATTGCACTTTTTGTTTTTTGTGATCCGTCACATAGCCGTCATACGAGGAATCAATTTGGGCTTTGACGGTGTCGCCATAATGTTCTATACATAGGTATGATGATTTTTCGACAAGATCATCGTCACTTACCGGATGTATTATATAAGATTACCAGAAAAAAGTACCCGTTTTTCTGTGGAGAAGCGGGCAGATTAGATTCCTATAAAAAATGTACTCATTTTTTAGTGAGGAAGTCAGTATATCAAACAGACAAATTTTACAAATAGGAGATTGGTTTTTAATCTTTCCTGGCAGCAAGGAGAAGATGCTCAATGGCATTTTTTTTCGTATAGTCTATGTCACGGTCATAGATTGCCAGCATTCCTTTTTCATCCGATGATAGCTCCTTGCCGATTTTTTGTTTTCTCAAGATCTTTTTTTTCAATAAAGACATAAGAAACTTATCGAAACCCGGTAAATTCTTATAATCAAATCCACCCCTGAAATAGAATAATTGAACGTGGGCTCGTTGTTCCACGGTGAAGTTTTTATCTCTGATTTCGTCTATGATGCCTTCTTTTTTAGGAGATGCTCCGGTTGTAAAGATGATTAACCGCTTATCCTTGAGCTTTTCAAAGTTTCTTTTAATCAAAGCAACACCGTCGATACCCACGGCATATAGGCGACCGCCGAATATGATACAGTCGTATTCAAGCATTTTCTCAAGTTTTATATCTTTTGCAGCATATAGATCGGCAGATAATACTTCGGCAATCCAACGAGCATATTTTTCAGTAAATCCTGTGACGGATTTATAAATCACTAATGTTTTCATATAATACTAGGCACGGAAACCCATCACCTTTAGGCGGTGGGAGGAA
>CALCRE010000079.1 GCA_937894465.1 uncultured Clostridia bacterium | reverse complement strand
AACAGAGACCAATTATCAAGCACTTACTACGATCTTATAGGATTAAGCAGTATAAAACTTGTGATCCGTACCCCTGACATTTAATACGATTCCCTCATGAGCCTCAATCCCAACAAACAAGGATTTTTTATCATTGGTTCTTTCATCAACATATTCATACATGCACTTTTCCAAGAAGCGTTTGTTTTTCTTATTCATATCATGATTTCCATAAATCATGATCAATCGGTTGAGTTTATAGAATTCTGAAAGCAACCAAAAAATATGGCTATGTGCTTCCCTGATCACGGGAAACTTTCTATTTTCCCATAGTTCATCGCCATCACCAATCTCTATATAAGTAAAACCTTCCGTGAAATAATATAGCATTGCAGCAAAATAGACATTTTGGTTGCGAGCGAAATTATCCGCCCAGCTGTTGTTACCGCGATGGCAATCACTGAAGAAGATGATTTTTGACTTGTCATCGATCCAAAATTGTTTACAATTTTCAAATACTTGGTTTAATCGACTTGACACCGACATATGGCACACCTGCTCATTAATTCTCCTTATCCATATATTCACCGGCCAACCTGACTGTGCCGAGAAAAAAAGATGATATATCGTCATTTATGGCATTGTTGACTAATAGAATGAATGTAGAGGAGTATTCAAGGAGCCTGCCATGTGGAAGATTAGTTTTATCATGCAGAAAAAAAGTGAAAAAATCATAGAACTCAAAAGAATAAAGGACAATATGTTAAGAAAACTTTATTTGGCTTTTATTGCATTTGCCATTCCCTTTTTATGGATTATGAACTTTTATCATCATTTTCTCCCCTCATTTGAAAACACTGATCATCTTTTCCCCGACATGACCCTTCCGGACTATATCGCCTTGATTGCCACAGCTTTAATGGCAGTTTTGGTGTATTCGTATACGCAACTATACAAAAAGGCAAAAACAAAATACGACTCCCTGCGCCATGATATCATGGACAACATAGGAGCCGTCATTTGTAATTGTCACGAACAATGTAATTGCAGGGAGGAATACATAAAGGATATGGATGAAAAAGGAATTGATTTAATCATTCGTTAATCTACCCGAATATGTTTCCACTTCCCTGAGTTATATCGCCCCAGAACAAGAACTGATCTTGAAAATTGATCTAACCCTAATGCCACCCACGCTCCGATAACACCTATTTCAAGAATATGGATGAAGACATAGGACAATCCGGGTCTTAACATCAATACTGTCAACAAAGTGATCACAGCTGTTGCCCTTGTATCTCCTGCACCTCTCAAAGCACCTGCCAATATGAATTGAGATGTTTGGAAGGGTATGATAAAAGCTACCAATCGCATAATTTGCGCACCTTGTTCTACAATAAAAGGGTCTTGGTTATATAGCTTTGTCAACTGTCCCCCAAAGAAGAAGAAAATGATTCCTACCAACAAAGATATGATCATACCTGCGCGACGGGTTCGATGGCCGTATGCCTCAGCCATATCCGTCCTTCTCTTGCCCAGACATTGTCCTGTCAGGGATGTGGCTGAAACAGCAAACGCTTGACCGATCATAAAAGACATCCCCAGCATATTCATGGCGATTTGATGAATAGCGTATGCCATATCGCCCAACGAAGTGATGGTCAGGGTGTACAGGACCATCCCCGCTCTCATGATTAGCTGTTCTATCATCGAAGGGATACCGATATTAATGATGCTTTTGATGTATTCCCACTGAGGTTTGAAACCTTCTTTGAATTTTAGAATCAAAAAACCTTTTCCTTTTGTGATTGTAACCATAGCCATGATAAAAGCAACTGTTTGACCTATGACCGTTGCAATGGATGCCCCCTCAACGCCAAGTGCAGGAAAACCCCAGTGACCATGAATTAACAACCAGTTGAAAAAGACATTGACAATGTTTGCCGTGAGGTTGTAAATCATGGCGGTTCGTGTTTCACCTACACCTCTTAAACAAGCGGTAATGGTACTGGTAAGACCTAATATAGGTAATCCGATCATTTGAACTTTCAGGTATTTGGTTCCTTCTATTAAGGTAAGCTCACTTTCAGCTCCCATGAAGTTCACCATAGGTCGTGAAAAAATATATCCGAGAACAGAACTGATTAAAGAAATGATAAAGGTCAACATGAAAGCTTGGCGTAAAATGATATTGGCCTTTTTAGGATCTCCCGCTCCTTTGTACCGTGCCACCAAAGCAGTGGCACCCACATTCAGCGCCATAAACATAGTCATTAACAAAAACTTCGGTTGTGTTGTCAAACCTACCGCCGATATCGCCCAATGACCCAAACCGCCTACCATCATCATGTCAGCCATTGATACCGCTTGTGTCAGTGCTAATTCAATCAATGACGGCCATGCGATATGAATAACATCCCGATACAACATTTTGGAGGTCACCCCGGCAGGCAGATTTTCCTTTTTAGCCTTTTTACCGCTTTGTTCTATGTCGGTATTGTCGGCTTCCACCAAGTCTAAGGCAAGTATTCTCTTGCCTTTCGTTTGTATCCCCAACGAATCTCCACATCCTTTACAATTTCGTTTTGCCAATCAACCAAATCACGTAAACTAGAGACCATGATATCAAAATATGAATACAAAGTCTATAACGTGTTAAATTCAGGTTAACCGGTGGGATTATCCATAGAATCAACACACACGGCGGATAAGACAATCATCCTAGATATACCGTCGAAGTCAAACTCTACCCATACCTTTCTTTTGTGCTTATCCAATTTTTTGATCACACCGTTAGAATCAAGAAGCGGCCCCTCAACGACCTTGACACTACTCCCAACGGTCAATACCTTGGATGTGTCAATACTACCGTGGTATTTCCATATCCACATAGCATATTCATAATCCTTCCCAACCAAAGATCGGATCCCATAATCATAACTGAGCACTTTATATAAATCTGTAAGATTGCGGATTAGGTTTGTGTCAAAATCATTTTCTGAATATAAAAAAACATATCCCGGTAAAAGCACTTTTTCTTTTCCTATCCATTTCCCATTGCGCTTTTCTTGCATAGTCCGCATAGGCGCAACTGCTTTTACCGATTTATCTATAATATTTATTTTTTCAGCAACCGACAACTCACTTCCTGTTTTGCAAAACACACAGTACGAATACAAAATAAAACCCCTTTACAATGTTTTCACTCGATCAATCTTAATTGCTATTTACAAGATTGTCAACAACTCTATGCATTCAATAAGCGATAAAAGAGTTACCATGCAACTACCGCCCCATCTGTTCTAGGTTCGGTTCCACCACAAAGACTTCCTTCTTTTGTCCTCCATATAATTTGACCTCTCCCGAAGCCTCCCGGATCTTTTTGAACGGATACTTCATGACCTTTTTGGGCTAGTTGAACGGCAATCCGGGAAGGAATACCAGGTTCCACCTCGATCTTTTTACCTTCCGTCCATCGCCATCTTGGAGCATCCAACGCTTGTTGAGGATTCAGCATAAAATCCACAGTATTCATGATGACTTGCATATGTCCTTGAGGTTGCATAAAGCCCCCCATGACACCAAAAGGACCGACCGGTAAATTGTCTTTGGTTAAGAAACCGGGAATAATGGTGTGGTATGGTCTTTTGCCCGAGGCAAGACAGTTCGGATGATTTTCTTCTAATACAAAGTTGCTTCCACGATCATGGAGAGCAATTCCTGTTCCGGGTATCACAATACCCGAACCGAAGCCTTTATAGTTACTTTGGATCAAAGACACCATATTTCCATCTCCGTCTGCAGTAGCAAGATAAACAGTACCGCTTGTCGCAGGCTTTCCACATCGAGGCACAACCGCTTGATCTTCGATGAGCAAACTTCTTTTTTGACCATAGGATTCCGAGAGAAGGTCTTGAGTTCTCACATTCATATGAGAAGGGTCGGCAATATAGGCAAAAGCGTCGGCATACGCCAATTTCATCGCTTCGATTTGACGATGATACGTATCTATATGATCTCTTTCTTTGAATTCGAAACGACGGACAATATTTAACGCCATAAGGGCAACAATACCATGCCCGTTAGGAGGAATCTCCCATACATCATAACCTCTGTAGCGAATACTCACGGGATCGACCCACTGGGCTTCATAACTCGACAAGTCTTCTTGCCGAATGTATCCTCCGGTTTGTTTTGAAAAAGCATCGATTCTTTCAGCTATCGAGCCGGAATAGAAGTCTTGTGCATCGGTTTTACCAATAGCTTCCAATGTATCGGCATGATCCGGCAAGAAAAAAATTTCTCCCGGTAATGGCGCTTTATTCTTTGGAGCGAAAGTTTCAAACCAACCCTTGAAGGCTTCACCTTTTAACTGAGCTGAATAGTTAGTAAAAGCGCTTTGCCATGCAGCACTGACAACAGAAGAAACTGCATACCCGTCTCTTGCGTTCGAGACGGCATATTGCAGATTATCGGATAAACTCCTCTTCCCAAAGCGTTTGTTTAATTGAGCCCATCCTTTCGGTGCACCCGGTACGGTTACCGGGATCCAACCGTAAATCGGCATTTCCTTGTACCCTTTTGCTCGCACATCCTCTGCATGTAAGCTCCTCGGGGCAGGTCCGCTTGCGTTGAGCCCATAAAGCTTTCCTTGGTACCAAACCAATGAAAACAAATCACCGCCAATGCCGTTTGCCACAGGCTCGGTCACCGTCAAGCAAGCAGCTGTTGCAACAGCTGCATCTATCGCGTTTCCTCCTGCTTTGAGGGCGTCTAATCCCGCTTGAGCGGCCAATTGCGAAGATGTTGCCACCATTCCTTTATTACCATAGGTCACTATTCTTTTGGACGGATAAAGATAATCAAAAGAACTATACTCCATGAAAAGTCCTCCTTTTCATTTAATACTAAGCTATAGCTATAATTATATCATAACTAACGAAAGCTTTGATAAACAGCAGTAAAAAGAACTATTAAGAAAAAAAAACGACTTTTTAGGTTTCGTTTTACGACTTCCTTTTCTTCCTTGATAAACGAATCAGCCGAACTAAAACAGCATATAGACCAAGCCCGGTCAAAGATCCGATGCTATCTAGCAACACATCCTTTATTTGACCTCCACGACCCTCGACGAACAATTGATGGACCTCATCTGATATGGCATACAAAACACAAATGATCAATGCTGTAAGATAAGTTTTCAGCTTTTTGTTCTTACCCAACATCAAAGCATTACAAACTAACAATCCTAGAACCATATAGGTGTAAAAATGAGCGCTCTTACGAATCAGATGATTCATGCTATAACGGTCAATTCGAATTGTAGGTACTAATTTTTCTATTCCCGTTATAATTCGATCGGTGATACCCGTGCTAATTTCATTGGATTGATCCGCTACTTGTGCCGACATAAAAAAGATCAACCCCATCCACATCACCACTAGGATCCAAGAACATATTTTTCGAGTTTTCATCAGGCTCTCCTCAAACAGCAAGATCCTTTTACAGGAGAGCACACCATAATCTTAGGTTGTTTTTTTAGTGGTGCATAATATTCTTTTTCAAGGCATTCGGTCAGCGCACTTACCGCATCGGTTCTTACTAACGCCATCATACAACCGCCCAAACCGGCACCGGATATTTGTGCTCCTAGAACCCCTTGCACACTTAATGCTTTATCTACCATAAAATCGATTTCCGGTACTGAACAAGAATAGCTTCCCTGTTGCCTTTCCAAAGGTTCATAAAGCATCCCCGCCGACCAATCATTATTATAAGGTACCCGGTTGCCTTGATCATCGGTTTTACAAACACGGTCTCCATCGTGACTGATGGTCATCCACTCCCCGAATTCCTCCATACGGTTTTGCTCGATCAAGTCAGAACAAAGTCTTGCTCGCCGGCATTCGGCGATGCCATACAACATCACCCCGCGAACGAAATAGATCGGAAAGGGGTTGTGGGTTTTCAACAGTTTTCGTAAATTCTCATGTTTTTCCCGAGGATATTGTTTGTATAATTGTTCTATGGATATTTGCTCCGGTAAAGCTGCAAGCATGCGATAAATGTCTTGAGTGGACATACCCAATGAATCACTTTGTATATCCCGTAAACAGGAAAAACGTTTCATATATTCCGGGAACAGTTCCGAAAGAAGCAGCATTCCCATTCCATAGGTAGCCACCCGTTGGTTATATGTATCTTTGGCATTGCCTGTCTTATTAGCTTTAACATAAGAATCGGCAACGACAATTTTATATTCTTCAGGAAAAGCAAATGTCTTTTCATATACAAATGGTCGAAAACTTAACTTGACCATATGCCCCCTTTGTGCATACTTCATGGCAGCAGGATCGGAAAAGCCATTGTTCAAACCCACATACCACTCACCTTCTCCGCAGAGCTCAACAGAACGTTTTTTTGTAAGATCGAGTTGATTTAACGAACTATAGGCTTCTAATGTACTGACCACAAGAGCTGAGGAGCCGGACAGTCCTGCAGAAATCGGAATGTTCCCGGAGAATGCCATGTTCATTCCACAAAGCTTTCTGTCGCTGAATTCCGTTTGCAATCGTAGAATCACTCCCTTAACATAGTGCACCCAATCACCGAAGCACCCTTTGAAAGATTCCTTGACAAAATCAGACTTTATATACGAGAACCAATCCTTTGGAGGTTGGTTTTCAAAACATTGGGAAATATGAAATGAACGGTTTGGAAAAGCAGGATCCGTGTTTACCATATGGATTTCATCATCCTCACGAGCCGAGGCAACCAATAGGATTTCCTTGTTAATAGCCATCACATTTACATGGCCTCCTTGGTGATCAATGTGTTTTCCCATAAGATTAATCCGTCCCGGAGATCTGGCAATCACCACCCGATCCCGAGTACCGTATGTCTCATGATGAAGTTTCAATATATGTTTATAATCCTTGATCCTCTCACAAATCAAATCCTGATCATTCCCGTATATTTCTATCAGTTGATCTCTCCGACAGTTTTGATCATCAAAATAGGTCAACCACTCTTTTACAGACCCATTATCATTGCTCATAGAAAACCTCATTTGTTCACATGGAATATATGACCGTTCCTTCTAATATCCAAGGTGCATGATCATAAAATCATGTTAACATGATTTCAATTCGATTACAACGAATGCTACATTTTTCTATTGTACATCAAGGTACAAGAAGGTTATAATAAAAACATCATACAGAAAGGGTGTCGGGTTTTCCCGTGCCGAAAAAATGAATTCATACCAGCGGGTCCTCATGGCCTATACCAAACAAAAAAGCGACCATGTTCCCATTTACTGCGGGTCGGTGTCATCGAAATTTGCATCGGATGTGTTAGGAAGGAAAGCTTATGTAGGAGGCGGAAGCCAACGATATGAGGAAACATTCGCCCTTTGGCAGGGCAAAGGAGCACACGACGAATTTCTTGCTAAGAGCAAGCAAGACGCCTTGGATTGGGCTTCGAAGCTAGATGTGGACTTTGTACGCTCTTCCTATTGGCGATATCCCCGTAAGCCTGATCAAATGATGGACGAAACCACCTTTTTATATAAGCGTCCGGATAAAACCCATTACGTAATGCGATATTATCCCCAATATGAGTTATTCTCTTGTATTGAAGATACGCTACCTCAAATGAACGATCCGGATCAGCTTGAAAAAACCGTCGCTTATCATGAAAAAAGTGCAGAAAACTATACACCTTCTCCTGAATCCTACAAGGATTACCTTGATACCATGAATTATTACCATTATGAAAAAGCTACATACACCGGCGGGTTATCCTTAGCCATCCCGAATACAGAACCCCTTTGGCTGGAAGCTACCATTCTCAGACCGGATTTGGTGGATCGGTACTTGGAAGCACAGCTTACCAGAGCGTTAAAAAACATTCCCTTATTGGCTGCCGTAGGATCTCGATTTGTATTCGGAGGAGGAGATTGTGCCGGTAACAGAGGATTGCTATATTCACCTGATGTATTTAAAAAGCATGTAGCTCCCAGACTGCGTAAAATATCAGATACATGCAAGCAATACGGCATATTTCATTCCTTCGGTAGCGACGGCTATTTTTGGGATGTTGCCGATTCTTTATATATCGACGCCGGTATAGATGCCCATTATGAAGCTGATTGCAAGTGCGGTATGGACATTCGAAGCATAAAAAGAAAGTACCCCCACATCACTGTGATCGGTGGGATCAGCTCCTCTACATTAGATACCGGTGATGAGAAGGAAATCCGTACCCAAGTAATGGAAGCCATCAATGCTGCAAAAGAATATGGCGGTGCTATTGTCGGGTGCTCGAATTTGGTGACGGCAAACACTCCTATAAAAAATTTCAATTTGATGATGGAACTGTTGCACAAATATAAATAAGATAACATTTTTCCACATAATGAAATACATGGCATTAAAAAAAAGTTAATTACATAGAAGCGATTAACTTTTTTTCGTTTTTACAGTTTTTAGATGTATATTCTTTAATAATTGATTGTAGTTTGGGGAAAATAAAATAAATTATTTTATTAAATCCAAATGCAAAGGAGAAGATTAAATGGGTATAATCTCATGGATAATAGTTGGTGCATTAGCAGGATGGCTAGCCAGTATGATGGCAGGCAAAAACTCCGAAATGGGAGGCTTGGCCAATGTGGTCATTGGTATACTAGGTGCCTTCATCGGGGGTTTGGTCTTAAGATTATTCGGCGTTGACGGCATAACCGGCTTTAATATTTGGAGTATTATCGTTGCCACATTAGGCGCTTTCTTACTTTTATACATTGTAAGGAAGATAAAAGGTGTTTCAGTGGAAAAGTAAACCTTTTTTAGACGGCATGCCAATAGTTTAAAAGTATTCCGGTTTCCATACCGGATATTACATATCAATCCGATACACCTGATTGCAAGATTTCCTTGATCTGCTTGTACACCGGAGTGGACTTGATCATACCCATGTATAAAACACCGTCATATTTATCATTTTCCTTGCCGGTTTCTTCATTGATGATATACAAAAGTCGATCACTATCCATCTTCAATTCCAACGAGCCGGTTGCTGCAAATTCTAATAGTTTTTGAGCTTTCTCATAATCACCGGAGAGCAAAGCAGCCTTTCCTATATAAAAAGACATGGTGTGATTAACTTTTACATTGGGATTTTGATCTAAAACCTCGCATTTACGAAGCCATTCCCCGGCCTTGTCCGCTTTGTTGTCATGAAGCAATACAATACTACCTTCTACATAAGCTTCGGCTAACAATTCATAGTTCTTACTTACCAAAGGTTGCACAAAAACAAGCATTTGGGCCTGCTCACAGGCCTTAATGTATTGCTCATCAAATAAATAAATATCAGTCATGATTTTATTATAATATGGATAATATCGATCCAAGCGAATGGCTTCCTCTCCTTCGAAGAGAGCCTTTTCCATCCATTTGGATTTATCAGCTTCCACTTGAGCGGTATATGCCATCCACATTGACAAGTCAGCAATTTCAGCATGATTAGATGCCAGCATAGGATCCAAATTAGTTGCCATTTCATATAGTTCCAATGCTTTTTCCGCTTCGATTAGATTTTTGTATTCTGTACCTTCAGCAGCAAATTTAGCTGCCTTTGAATAACGGACACCCAAAAAGATGCATGGAATACAAACCAAAATCATCAATGAAGGAATCAGCTTTTTCGTCCAATAATTTTTCTGTTTCTCGGAAATCTCCTTGGTCAGTTCTAATTCCTTGCCGGTATAACTAAAATATGCCGTTGATATTCCCATCAATGCAAAAAGCAAATAACTCATAGATGCATAACTTAAATTGAAGTCAATGGCAGAATGGACAGCCAAAGAAATAAATGCACAAAAGCAAGCTGCTACATAAACCTTATGCTTGGTTTCCTTCAAATGTACACGAGAATAAATCAAATAAATACAAGCGGCCACCACCATTATTGAAAAAGATAAAAACCCTAAAATACCGGCTTCAACGAATACCTGCAAATAATGATTATGTACCAACCTGGCTGCATAATACAACTCCTGAACGCTTTGATACAAGGATGCAAATCCGCCTCCTCCCAAACCTAAAAGCCAATGCTCTTTCAACAGCCTTATAGCGTCACGATAAAACTCAAATCGCATTACAACGCTGTTGGTTGTAAAATTGATATCTTTAATTCGTGCAATTATGTTATCCGGAATGATGCTCAAAACAAAACCGGATACAATTTGCCATTTGACCAAAAGAGCTGTTGCCATACCTAAAATAAAAACACCGATTGTTACATAACTTGATTTTTTTTCCATCCTTATACGAAACAAAAGGGAAAAAAGCATAATCGATATGGCTGATATACCGGCTGATAGAATAACCCACTTAGAAGCAGACAAGAGGTTATTAATTTGAGAGTTGGCTTCATAACCTTGCATGGCCGTTAATGTGGGAAGTGTGACGCAAAGCACATATATAAAGCTTTTAAATCGATATCCATTTGGCATTGCCAAAATTAAAATGATGAAAACAATCACCGGTATCACAAGGAAAACACCTCGAGAGCTTGTGAAAAACAACGTCATAAACATAACATTGGATATAGTGGCAAAAAAGCCTTTAACAAAGATGTTTTTATGATTCAATATGAACCCTGTTGCTAAAGCGATCAAGATTAAATAATAAATAGCTGCGGTATTGGCATATTGTAAAGTTGAGCCGATTCTTTGACCATTCACAGTGACATCCAGCTCCGAGAACACCTTGGTGTATCCGGCCAATCCCACCACAGCCGATAAAAAACCGATGATTGACATCGGAGCAAAAGCTATCCACGGTATATGATCAATTTGTGTATGAAAATAATCGTAAATCACAATAAGAACCATAAAATAAACAACATATTGCATCAATGTTTCAATATTCCCCCTGACATTGACCGCTTTAGTAAATGCCAGACAATAAGCCAAAAGAAGGACGACTCCTGCAAATAGAATGATGTAATTTAGTTGGAGCTTCTCCCCTTTCACCACCTTCAAAATCATGTATAATGCACATAATCCTGAAATGATCGCTAAGGATAAGTACATCTCGTAAGGGAAAAACAAACCCCTGAACATAGGTCCTGCCGAAACAGCCAAAAGGATGATAAGGATGATCAGTCTCTTCATGTTACCTCCAATGCTTGTGAAATATTAATTCATTTATATAATACAATAATAACAACCTAATTCACAGAAAAACAGGTGAAAGTAGAATAATAATGGCTAAACAAAACAATATCAGGAAAAGCATGTTCTCCTGATATCGGTTGGCTAATACCCTAGTACTGTTTTAAGAATAATTCATTATTATGTAAAACTGTCTTTATGCAATATTTATAAACTTACTTAAGCTGTCAAACTAAATGCGATCAACCTTGCAATCAATGTGTACAACTCACCTTTTGTAATAATGTTATTAGGACGGAATTCATATTTGCCGCCTCCAATAGCGTAACCTAGGAACAATCCACGTTCATTCAACGCCCTTACCATACCTCTTTCATCCGGTGTAAAAGCATAGAAGTCCTCGAAGGGGAACAACCTCTTGTTGTAAACGGAAATGTAACTCATATTAAATGCCTTGGCAAGTAATTTAGCGGCATCAATTCTTTTCATTTCGGTTGATGTTGCAACACCTGCTTCGATAAGACCGGCATCTTTTGCTTTTTGAAGCACTATAGAAGGAGTGTCAGTTTTATTTGCTATTCCGAGTGCCTTGGTAATTAGAGACACCGCATCTCCGGCTGTCGCAGTACTCAAGGGATTTATATTTCCATTGCTGTCAGGTGCAATTAATCCTGCTTCAAGAAGAGACGCTGTTCCTTGAGCATACCAATCCATCGGTTTCACATCCTTGACGCCTGCATTTCTTAAAATAGCATCCATCTCCTGTGCAGTGTGGTCTGTATATACCATACCGGGCACAGTTGCTGCGAAAACGCTACCCATTGATATCAATAGAATTGATGCAATTAAAACTAAACTAATCATCTTTTTCATTTTATCAGTCTCCTCACCTGTGATATCTTGTCTACATAAGTGTACCATAAACATAGATCAAAATACAATAATAACCGTGATATTTTATAATTTTCGACATATTCCATAATTTTTTCCGCCGGTTCATTTGCTTTTGTTGTTCCTTTTATGAAAAAACCTGCTTGGAGCAGTTTTACAACTCCTTAAGCAGGTTTTACTTCTTATGTAATTTGTGTTTTTAATTGATTGCAGTTATTTTTTTATTTTGCAGCTAATATACGTGCAACCAATGTAACGATTTCACCCTTCGTGATAATGTTATAGGGGCGAAACTCGTATTTACCGTTTCCAATCGGATAACCTACAAAGAAACCTCTTGTATGCAATGCTTTTACCATTCCTCTTTCATCAGCTGTGAAAGCAAAGAAGTCTTCAAAAGGAAACAGGTTCTTGTTATATATGGAAATATAACTAATATTGAATGCTTTTGCAACCAATGAAGCTAAATCAATTCTCTTCATATCGGTAAATGTTGTAACCCCCGCTCCAACCAAACCGGCATTCTTTGCTTTTTGAAGAGCAACCTCAGGTGTATCTGTCTTAGCTGCGATTCCGATAGCCTTGGCAATGAGAGATACTGCATCCCCCGCTGTCAGGGGGGCTAGAGGATTCATATTCCCGTTCGCATCAGGTTTAATTAAACCGGCTTCTATAAGGGAAGCAAAACCTTGCGCATACCAATCAGTTGCTTTCACGTCCTTTACTCCTGCTCCGTTTAAAATGTTTGCCATTTCTTGTTCCGTATGGTCCGTGTAAACTGAACCCGGAACGGTTGCAGCAAATATGTTGCCTGTTGTGAGTAACAGCAACGCTACCACTAGCACCAAACTCGTAAACCTTTTCATTATATCATCTCCTTAAACCTTTAGATATCTTTTAACAAGTATACCATAAACATACGCAGGAATAAATAAAAATATCATAAGCTAAGAAAAATAGTTGTTAATGTTATGTTAATTTAGTATTTCAGTTATTTTACAATCATTACAGCCCGGCACCTTATCGATTATTGATTTTCCGAACTTCATCCGGGTTGATCTTGAATTCTCGATCCATTGTAAGCAACCCGTTTATTTCTTGAAAAACATCGGTTAATTGAGTATAGCAATATCCTCGGATATAAGGTGTGTTTTGGATCGCTCTTGTGATGCTTTCATAACGCTTTAAAAAATCCTCTTCCCCTTTGACCAATCCGTTATATCCCCATCCTGCCTTTCCTGTGTCCATGGCAATTCCACCGTATTCCGTGATCAATACCGGTTGTCCTTCATATTCCGTGCCTTCGCAGTATAACATCCTGCCCACTGCGGACTTGCACAATATAGCTTCCTTGTCTGCATATTTTTCTAAAAACTTTTCTCCGGATGCCATGTAATCGTGAACAGCGCTGATATCCGAATATACTTGCTCCCACCCGTCATTGGTGCTGATCAAGCGGGTTTGATCTAAGGAGCGGATTAAAAAGTATAACGACATTGCAAAATCCTGTTGTTGTTGATCAGAGTATATATTGCGAACACCCCAAGACTCATTCAAAGGCACCCATGTCACAATACAAGGATGGTTATAATCACGGTTGACAAATTGAATCAATTCATTGGTAATATTGACTGTCTGCTCATCGTTATACTCGTATCCGGAAGGCACTTCCCCCCAAACCAAAAGACCTAAACGATCCGCCCAATAATAATACCTGGGATCCTCGATCTTCTGATGCTTTCTTGCACCGTTAAAGCCCATTTGCTTTGTGTATTCCACATCTTTTTTAATGGCTTCGTCACTCGGAGGAGTCAGCAAGCTTTCTTTCCAATATCCTTGATCCAAAATCAGTTTTTGATAATATACCCTGTTATTCAGTAAGATCGTATCCCCTTGAACGGATATCTTACGCATGCCGAAATAACTTTTCACTTCATCCAGCAATTGATCACCTTTCTTAAGTTGTAAACAAACATCATAAAGATTAGGATGCTCCGGAGTCCAGAAATGAATTTCGTCGATATTATCTTCTTCCTTTACATCAATCGTAACGGTGGAAATTCGGCTTTTTACCTGTCGAACCGACCGGTGGACAATTTTTCCTTTGTAACTGACCTCAACTGATAAATCCATGTCATAAGGGAATTGCTCCAAATAAAGTTCGAGCTTTACGTCGCGCCTGTCTATATCCGGAGTAAATTTCACTCGATCCATATATACCTGCCCCACGGCTTCCAACCAAACAGTCTGCCAAATACCGGATGTAGCCGTATACCAACATCTGTCAGGCGTCTGCTTCCAGTATTGTTTTCCTCTTGGTTGCATACACTCAAAACGATCTTCAACCCGCACAGTCAACTCATTGTCTCCGGAAATTAAGTAATTTGTGATATCTGCTTTAAAGGGAACATATCCTCCTTTATGAGTGCAAACCGGTTGACCGTTTACCCAAACTTTTGCAGCATAATCCACAGCGCCAAAATGCAGTAGAACCCTTTTCCCTCGGAAATCTTCCGGAACGTTAAAAACTCGTCGATACCACATGATCTCATGTAATAAGTCGTCATGTATTCCACTCATTTGACTTTGATAGCAAAAAGGTACCACAATTTGTTTTTCAAATGTTGCGTTTTGCCTATACCAACCTTCCTTTTCTCCTTGGTCTTTATCATCAAATTGAAAATCCCAAGTTCCGTTTAAATTGAACCATTGGTTTCTTTCAAAATCCGGTCTGGGATATTCCGGTCTTGGCAGATTGACGTTTTGGATTACCATTTAAATTTCTCCTTTTAATATCTAGAATCATACATGTCGAATTATATCAAATATGCGTAAGCGATGTACAGGACACAACACCGTTCTCATATGTTACATAAAAAAAAACTATAAAAAAAGGGGGCAAGGCTTATTTTCCTTGTCCCTAAGTACAGGCGTACAGGCGATTTCTCATTGTTTTTTTAAGCAACATAACAATTATCCACCGTGCGATTTCGCTGCACATCTATGATTAAAGGAGGCGTCCCACATTTAACCCCTCAAGAAGCACCTGATAAAACAATTTGTCCTTGAACATAATCTTTCAAGACAGCAAAAACAGGTTCTTCTATGTCCAAATGTTCTGTAAGCACCGAATATAGTCCGGTGACGGATCCAGATTTCGAGCTCCCTGCCCGATCCAACAGATCCAAAAGCTTGGTAAATACCGACGGGGGATACCCGTTCGGCAGCAACCTTTCACCGGTAGATAAACCGATATCCGTTTGAGCTTTTATAAAATCCGTCAAGGATCTTATAAACAGCATCGCATGCATACCGTGATCCCGGAAATATTCCGATATAGTCGCTGCCAGGAACGTTGCCCTTACCCTGACAAACGCAGGTTGATCTTCGTCGGCTACAATCAAAACCGACTTTTGCAGACCTTTGTCTTTTAAATCATATTGTACAAAACGTTTAACATCATTTGTATTCCCCCCTGTCAACACAATGACGTTAACATCGGATTCTCCTTGTCGTGCAATGGTTCCGGTCAACCGATCCTCATTTTCCACACTATTGGACATAAGACTGATTCGATCACCTTTTTTACAATGTAAAAAGTTATCCAACTCACCCATCCCCAATGATAGAGGTTCGGATTGCGGTGTGCACTGCATCTCTTCCTTATGGTAGTTTTCAAGGTTGTAAAAGCTTCTTGTCCGGATTTCACCCTTTTGGTCCAAGGGATTTCCCCGTCCATCCACGATCCTACCGATAAACTGCATTCCCACCGGTACCATTGTACAGTGGTTCACTGAAACGATCTTGCTACCCGGATCACAGGTGCACTCATTAAAAGGCATTAATACCATTTTATTTCCTTTTGTTCCGATTACCTCGGCTCTCAAAGGTCCTCCGGGTTGATTCTGCGGATAAACACAACATGATTCTCCGACTTGAATCAACGGTGAGTCTATGGTCATACCGGCTATATGTCTAATCTGCCGGCTATATATAAATAGTTCAATCTCTCTCAACATATGGTCACAAAATCCTAAATCCGGCATGGTTCCCCCTCTTAATCTTCCATAAACGAATTTAACGGAACTTCTTGCAGTTATTATTATGAACTCATGGTTCATAATAATATTAACATAACTGTTCGTACATAGTCAAACAATTTTTTATAAAATAAAAAAAATGAACAAATCATCAGGTTTTCAAAAAAATTGACCAAAAGTATGTAAAGATAGTTGACAAATTGCTTTATAATTGTTATCCTTGAATTATAAAGCAGTTAAGCTTAATACTTAACTTTAAAACTTAATAGTTGGCAAATTAACCGAAAGGTTAAGACGCAAAGCTAGGAGTCTACGACATTAGTAATGTTATGATCGTCCGGTTGCATACTTGATATTAAATTTGTATTTAAGTTGCAACCGGACTTTTTGTTTTTGCTAATAAAAGAAAGGAATAAATCGCTATGTTTGGTGAAAGATTGTACATGTTGAGAATGGAAAAGAAAATGACCATGAAAAAAGCAGGAGCAGCCATTGGTGTCACCGACGGTGCTTGGAATAAATATGAAAAAAACAAATCACAGCCATCCTATCAGATTTTAGTAAGAATTGCAGATGTATTTGATGTGTCGCTGGATTACCTGCTAGGTAGAACCAATATAAGAGACAAAACCATGGCGGACACAATCAACAGGCAACAAACATTTTTAAAAGAGTTTGAAAAAGTGTCGTTAGTCGATCCTTCAAAGCTAATTCAATTAACTGAATCCTTGATAGAGTGTGTGGAGCATTACAACAGCGGTCATGTGGATGAAAAAACCTTTTCAAACTTGTTAAGCTTACTGAGCAACGCTGTGTCCACATTTAACAAAATGGTAGACCAAAACAAGAAGGAAAGTCACATTAATGAACGGTGGTTTCCAGTATATCAAAAATCCATGTTGGAATTCATTACCGGATACGGTCAAATATTTAATCACCTGAAAGAAATGCCTCACATGGATCATCGGATGGAAACGGGATCTTCTGTAAGCAAGCTCCCCCTTTAAGACGTTTGATAGCAATCGGAGGATGAGATGACGGTTAGCAAACCCAAATAGAACCCCTAAAACCCCCGGTTTGATATAGACCGAAAGTTTTAATCCGCTATTGAGAAAAGAGAGTTGAAGCCAACTCTCTTTTTATATTCCCTTTTATTCTTTGTTTATGTCATTACAATATCATTGCAATGAATTTGGCAGCTTTGTTATCAAGAGCTTTCATACCGTGAGGCACACCGGAATCAAAGAAAAGAGAATCACCTTCATTGAGTTCCAATTCATGTCCGTCTATAATAATTTTCATTCTGCCTTCCAATACATAATTAAATTCTTGACCCGGATGGCTATTATAATGAAGAGGTCGGTTTTCCGGATCCGGTTCAACAGTCACCATAAAAGGTTCGGCTTTTTTATGCACAAAATTATGTGCAAGGCTTTGATATTTGTATGCTTTTCTTCGCTCCACATTCACACCCTTACCTTTGCGTACCAAAGTATAGGTGCGTAATTTCGGATCGTCACCTGTAAGCAAAACCGTCAGTTCAACCTTAAATTTGTTTGCTGCTTGATACAAAACTCCGACCGGTATATCTACATTTCCACTTTCATATTCAAGATAGGCTTCAACAGAAACATTAAACTCTTTTGCCAACTCTTCGACTGATATGCCGGAAATATCTCTTAACTCCCTCAATCTGGCGGCAATTTGTTTTATTTGATTTGGCATTTTCGTATCCATCCTTTCACTTTTCATACTTACCCGTATGAAAGTATCATACCACACCCGAGGATCAAAATAAAGTATACGGTAGAAAATGCCTTATCATGTCGTTAACATAACTTGGTATTCCCGAATATGATATATAAAAATATTTTTAGAAAGGAGATTAATTATGCCTAATGATACATGGAACCGTTATCCTGAAATACCCGGTTTTTTGGATGAGCAAAGAACCTTCACTGACGAAGTTTCCCCCGGCACTTTGACTGTTCAAGCCGGTGATCCGCCCCCTATACTTAGCGATAATCCTCCTATGGTCTCATTTGTGCTTTACAAGGAATTGTCCGGTTACCCCAACTATGGTAATCCCAGCAGAAATGCCGATATCCTGTATACCGGAAACCGAGGTGCATGGACTTTTGAAAGCCCTGCATTTATGTTCGTACCGGGTAATATGAGGGCGACACTTGGAATCAGCATGATTTTAGACGATCACTCCAATGTGCCCGTCAACCGTTATTCAGCACGAATCACCGTTAACGGAAGCTTGGTGCACAACGGTCGTTTGTCACTTCCCCACGGTACTCCTGCAGGTGGTATGTTTAACAACTGGAGAGAACTAACTTTTAATGTATCCAATATGAGAAGAACCAACCGTATTGTCATTGAGAATACATCAAGCGGTGATTTAGATAATTGGATTGGGATAGACTGGATGGAATTAAGACTCTTGCCAAGATAGACTTCTTGAAGACCGGCTACCTCGGTAGCCCTTTTTTTATATCTTGAGAATACAATTATGGCGATTAAAAATATTTTTACTAAAATAAAGGTAATTAGCCATCTATTGTCGAATAAAGATTACATCGTCAAATTAACAATACCATAGGAAGGGGCATAGTCATGGAGCAGTATATTATTGCGAAATTAAAAAAATTGTACCCTGATAAATGTATTTCAAATATGTACAAAGAACATCCTTTGGAGTACGGCTATTTGAGAGATGTTGCATCGAAAAGCAATATGTCTATTAGTGATTTCTTGGAGTGCAACGGATTTAAATACCTCACCGGCAAGAGCGGAGGTTCTTGTATGAAGTTTGATGCACAAACCGCCAAATTGCTTATTGACGAATACCAATATACAGGATCGGATCTTGCTAAGCTTTTTCATGTTACACGAGCTGAAATCAGTCGAAAAATATTGAATAGCGTCACCGGCGCAAACTGGATCAGCCACTATATTCGATACAGCGAAGCCGAACATATCAAGAAGATGGTTCAAACGGAATGTTTCGAGCTCAAATCTGATGATTTATATATCAGGATCAGCAATAACTGTAAAGACATTTGCATCTTTATCATTAACAAGTCAACCATCAAAGTGGTGTTTGATTTGCCCGAGCGATTGAATACCCTCCTGAAAAAACGAAATTACCACCTCCTGGGGCCACAGGACATGAATATAAAAAAGGATTTGATATCTGTGGATGTAATGGGAAAAGCCATGGCTACGTATAGTTCTTCCTCTTTATGCTCTAAAATCCGGAACCGGTATGTCCGGTTGGGTATCACAAGGGATGAATACCTGAACTTACTCGGATACGACGGGTTTTGTAGAAACGGAAAAGGAACAGATCAAGATATCTTAAACATTCTACAAAAATATGCCGACAGCAAAAACCGAATTTATTTTCCTAACAGCGGTCCATACAGACCGGCTGAATACAATACCATTGCGAACAAAGCCTCCCGTGAGAATATGAGTATGGATGAGTTATTTAAATTCTTCGGTTTTACCAAGGTGCAGGGTAGAAACATCACATCTTATTTCATAAAGTCCGAAAAATTGAAAAAAGAGATATCTCAATATTGTATTGATCATAGCAAAAAAGTATATATAAAAACAGACTCCGATCTCTACAAGCGTCTTTATTCTTTCTGCAGGTCAAGAAAAAAGTCTGTAAATAAAATGCTTGCCGAATGGGGATTTGAAAGAATTACGAAAAAGGCAAATTACTCATATAGCAATATGACTGCTAGTAATACCAAAGGTTGATCCCCTGTATTTTCAACCGAATGAAATGATCCGTCTCCGGTCAAAAGAGAATCTCCGGCAGTCACTTCGATGATTTTTCCGTTATCGTTCACTTGACCGTGTCCGCTTACAAAAAAGAAAATCTCATCTTCGCCGTAATGTGCATGTTCACCGATGGAACAACCCGGATTCAAAGTGATTTGTGCACACAATCTGGCCCTCCCCTTAAATTCTCCGATATTGAACAAGTGTGATAGTTCTACCGTTCCTTTTCCTCCTCGCATTTGTTCTTTTAGCTCTGTAACTCGATCCTGTGCTCTTTTTAACATATACACACCTCAAAAATTTAATCAATTTACTTCATTCTAATCATGTAAACAGCGATTGTCAAATATACAAATAAATTTTTTTTAAAGATTAAAAAATGACATCATGATATTTTCTGATGAAAAGAACCATACTATTGTAAGCTGTTCATATAGAAAAAGGAGATAAGCCGGATTGAATAAAATAATCAAAGCATTAAAAACATTCATATATATGGTTTTGATTTTATGTGTCACAGTGGTTGGATTTGTGTATGGATTCCTCAATAAAATCAACCGTACCGACACTCACAAAGCCGAACGCTTTGAAAACGCCCCGTCAATCATGGAAACTACACGGATTACAGAAGGAACAACAACCACTTACACCCAAACAAAAAAGTATACAACCCCTGCGCAAACAGCCGAAATCACTTCAGGTATAAAAGAATATGATCTTTGGCCGGATAAACAGATCATCAACATCATGTTGATCGGTCATGACGGCAGAAGCAACAAGGAAAAGGGTCGCTCCGACACCATGATTCTTGCAACTTTAAATGTGAAGGAGCATTCCATTCAATTAACTTCGTTTATGCGGGATCTGTATGTACAAATACCGGGATACAAAGACAACCGTATCAATCTCTCTTATCAATTAGGAGGAATGAGTCTTTTACAAGAAACAATTGAGAAGAACTTTCAAATACCGGTAGACGGCAATATTGAAGTAGATTTTAAAGCATTTGAAAAAGCCATTGACAGCATCGGAGGAATTGATGTGGAACTCAATACTTCCGAAGCCCGCTACTTAGGATATGAAAAAGCGGGAACCGCTCATATGGACGGACGCATGGCACTGATCTATGCCCGATTGAGAGCGGTTGGAAATTGCGACTATGAACGAACCGAACGACAAAGAAAGGTCTTGACGGCAGCGTTTGAAAAGGTTACAAACATGAACCCTGTCAAAGTCATTGATTTGTTGAACCAATGTCTTCCTATGGTTACTACGGATATGACCAATATGGAAATCATCCGGTTGGCTACAAAAGTACTTAGTGTTGATTACAACAAACCGGAAACATTTCGCATTCCCATCGATGGCGCTTACAAGGCAGAAGTTATTCGAGGGATGGAAGTCTTAAAGCCGGACTTGGATAAAAATCGAAAGGCCTTACAAGAAAGTTTATATAACAGAAAATAGTGTTGATGAATCAATCAAGCCCTTCCTCTTGGATGACATGTAAAAACATCCGGACAACTGAATGATCAAATCGAATGCCGGCATACATTTTTATTTCTTCAATCGCCTTTTCTTTGGACAAAGCAAATCGGTATGGTCTTTCGTTGGTCATGGCATCATATGCATCTGCAACGGCAAGAATCCTGGAAAGGAAAGGGATCTCCTCTCCTTTGAGCCCCTTCGGATAACCGGCGCCATTCCACCATTCATGATGATATAAAATTTCCTCCGCGACACAAGCCAGTTCTGCTGAAGCCAGCGCAATTCTGTAACCGATCTCCGGATGCATTTTTATAACCGCCCACTCATCACGCGTCAATTTGCCCTGCTTCAGTAATATGTTAGAACTCACTTCAGCCAAACCGATGTTATGAACCATAGACAACATCTTAAGACGATTCATTTCGTCTTCATCCAAATTGAACCTCAATCCTAAATAATGACATAACTTATGAACTCGAGCACTTCGTTCACTGATTTGCCTTCTCATGAATCGTTGTGAACTATAGATATTCGGAAAGGCTGCATGATGTTTTTGCTCACCTTCACAAGGGAAGTAGAGGTTTTTTTCAGCTTGATGTACAACATCACATAACAGCTCATGCTTATTTTTCTTTGTTGCACAACCGAAGAATCCGGTAATCAACCCGGTCTTGCTATAAATTTTATCCTTGCTGACTTTCATTTGCATCCGAATTTGTTGAATCAGATTGCATGCTTGATCATAATCGGATTCAGGCAATAATACAGTAAACTCATCCTCCCCGGTAACAGCCACAACATCCTTGTCTTTGCAGCATCTAGTAATTATTTGCGATACCGAAACCATGAGTTCATCTCTCACGGATTGACCTAAAGCCTCCTTCACCAGCCTCAATCCACTGACCTTTACCACAACTACCGTTACCGGTAATCGGTCTATTCGGTCAAGATTCCTGCACGAGGCTTCGAAAAAACGTCTGTTGTTTATACCTGTGACCGGGTCATGATATTGCATTTTTAATATTTCATAGTCTTTTTCCTTTGACTCGGTAATATCTGATACCAATCCTTCCACCACCACCAATTGACCGGACGCATCATAAATACCTTGCAATTGTTCAAATACCCACCTTTGTTCTCCGGCGGAGGTTGTGATCATATACTCATCCTTGTGAATTCTATTTTCTTGAATTGCTTCATTCCTTCTTTGATATAAATATTGACGGTACTCCTTATTGATCACCTTATTGAAATAGAAACGCTTGTTAGTTGTCAAAAATCTTTGATCATATCCGGTAAGTTGGAAACATCCTTCTGAAACATATGACATAGATGCTTCGGGACCCGGTTGGCATCGAAAAATCATCCCCGGTCTATCAGACCAGAACAAAGATAGAAATCGCTCTTGTGCGCTTGTCTGTTCCGCCAAGTGTATATTTTCTGTGATATCATTGATCACAAACATATATTTCCCGGAGTCAGTTCCATTTTCTTTCAAAGAAAAAACGGTTACAGTGATCCAGACTTCCGATTGATCCGGTTTCATAAGTTTTAGCAAAGAGTTAATTCTTTCTTTTTCACCGGATTTAATCTTCTCAAGATTGCACGCAAGTTCTGTAGAATTATTCGAATAGTCAAAAAGTTTCCAGTTCTTATATAGCAATTGCTCTTTTGATCGACTTGTAATGGTTTCGCACATATCATTACAAAAAATGATTTGGTCATCTTGATCGATCACCAATAAACCAAAAGGTACATTTTCATATTTTGAGTCAAAGAATTCACTCATCATCTCGTCTAGATTGAAATTCGACATGGCATTAGAGATATCGGTAAGCGTCCCTAAATACCCATATAATAGATTTTCCGGTCCATACAACGGATAACTACAAATATAGCACCAGCGATAGACACCGTCAAACCTCCTTACGCGTGCTATAATCCGGTTCAGGTTATATGTCCTTTTTTCATCATATAACATACGTCTGATTTCCTCTAAATCATCCGAATGAACAATGCTTGACAGAATAGGCCTAGTGTCGGAATTAATTCCTAAATATTCACCAAATGCTAAATTGGTAAATATAATACGGGAATCCTTATCACTTAACCAAACACAGTAAGATAAACTATTAAGTAATGTTTGGGCGGTAAACTCACTTATATAAGTTTGTTTAACTCCTTGTAATACCTTTGCCATTTAATGTACCCCCAAAACATATTCATATTGTACCTATAGCATAGCCTTTTTGCAATACTTGTTTACTGTTTCCACACGCTCCTGATTAATTCAACGATTCGGTCCAAGTCATCTAGTGTCAATTTTGTATCGCTTGGTAAACAAACACCTCTATTAAATATTTCTTCACAAATCCCTTCCCCTACGAATTCGTATTCCGAAAAGTAAGGTTGCATATGCATAGGTTTCCATGTATATCTGGCTTCTATATTATTTTCACCTAATACTTTTATTATTTGAGTCGGGCTTACTTTTCCATTTAACAAGATACAGCTCAACCAATAATTAGGATCACTGTCCGGGTGAACCGGCATCATTTCCAATCCTTCCAAGTCGGAAAGCCGGTTTTGATAAAATTGAAAAATTTCTTTCTTTTTTTGAATGCGTCGATCTAATACCTTAAGTTGACCTCGACCGATACCGGCGATGATATTACTCATCTTGTAATTAAAACCCAATTCACTATGTTGATAATAAGGTGCATCATCCCTGCTTTGGGTAGCCCAATAACGAACCTTATCAATCAGATCTTTTTGATTGCTCACCAGCATACCACCCCCGGACGTGGTGATGATCTTGTTGCCGTTAAAACTGTACACACCGAAGTCTCCCATGGTGCCGGTATGGACTCCTTTATACGTGGTTCCCAAGCTCTCGGCAGCATCCTCTATTAATGTCACATGATATTTTTTGCATAAATCCACTATGGCATCCATTTGAGCCGCCAATCCATATAAATGAACAACTAAAACAGCCTTGGGTTTATACATCATAAATGCTTTTCCCAAAACAATCGGATCCATATTCCATGTTTTCAGATCACTATCGATAAAAACCGGAGAAGCACCTTGATAAATAATCGGATTAGCCGATGCAGAGAATGTAAAGCTAGGGCAAAAAACAATATCTCCCGGAGTCACACCGGATGCCCTTAGTGCCATATGCAATGCAGCTGTCCCTGATGTTAACGCAACAGCATCATTGACTTTTACCTTTTGTGCTATTTCATGTTCAAATTCATCTACATTTTTTCCTAAAGGAGCGATCCAATTAGTATCAAATGCTTCTTTGATGTATTCCATCTCATAACCTTCTTCACTCATATGGGGCGAAGTAAGGTAGATTCTTTTATTTACCATTAAAAATATTCCCTGATTTCATTAAATTCTATATTTATTCATTAGGACTTATCATAATATCAAACGAAGAGTATGTCAATAAAGCAAAAAAGATATCCTATTATTTTTCCTTATCATGCACCTTTTGTAACGATTTTAACATCCGGTTGATCAATGCCAGTTGATCAAATGAACCACATGATATACCACAAAAGACAAAAAAAATCATATCTGACTCCATGTAAAACATCTGTCAAAGGGCCAAAACGGATTAATGTCGCCGTTAACAATTTATTTCGGGAGTAAGTAATAAATTCAGGTACCTTACAATAAGTCCAAAGATAAGTTGCATTTAAAAGATTTTAGAAAGTATAAAATGAAGATCATTATTGCATAATAAGGGTGGAGGTGAGCAAATTGGATATTACTTTATCACAAAAAGAAAGACTGCTATTGGAAGATCTGAAAAGTCAAGAGCAATTATGCATAGAAAAATACACTGCTTATGCTAATCAAGCTCAGGATGTTCAATTAAAACAAATATTGAGTGCCAACGGACAAGTGGAAAGATCCCACTTAAACAGCGTCAATCAATTATTAAACGGTCAAATTCCTCAGATGAACCAGCAACAAAATCAAGGAAATGCAGGACAAGCCATGGGGAATCAAAGTACAAATACCAATATGAACAACGCACAGAATATGAACAATTTCTCGGATAAAAGCATTTGTTCGGATTTGTTGGGAACAGAAAAGTATGTTTCCGGAACCTATGATACAGCAATTTTTGAGTTTAGAGATACCGGAGTTCGTGATGTATTGAATCACATACAAAAAGAAGAACAAAAGCACGGAGAAGCCATATTCCAATACATGGAAAATAAAGGAATGTATCAAGTCCATTAGTTTTATTAAAGTACACTATCTCAAAAAGCAAGGGAAGCGAACAAAGCTTCCCTGTTTTATTTTAAAATTATTCGATAACACTTTTTAAAACTCATCAAAAGTATCTATTTGCTTACTGTTCCAAATGTCCACCCAAGATTTTAATCCTGCCCCGTAGATCTGACGGATATACTCATCCCATTCATTATCCATATGAATAATTTCTCCGGCCCATACCTTTTTCACAAAGTCATCATGGACTGCCATGATATCTTTGTAGGTTTTTTCTTTTGTTACCGTAAAACGATCATATAGGGTTTCCGGCATTGTGTATTCCGAGTAATATTTGCCCGGTCGGATCCAAAAGCTATTTGCATAATATCCACCTTGATTGTAGTGATCAAAATAGGTTACGAGTTGAGTGGTAAAAGCATCATAACCAAAATATATTTTTGTATCATCGATAAAATCAATATTGCCGAATTGACCGAATACAGGAGTTCCCAATCCGGAATATTTCGGAGGTATGTTTTCGGGCTTATCCATGATGACGGAGCTTTGAAGCGGTTCGCCCGCCCACACATAATGGACACCTGAAATCCCTAATTTATACCTTAACCAATCTTCTCCAAAGTAGGAATACTCCAATATTTGCATCAACCTTTCCAGTTTTTCGTCCGATACTTGAATTCCAACAGGATAGGTACATTCGGGATTCCAATCGAATGTCCGATAAGGTTTGAATTTCCCGTCCGTCCCCGGTGCAGGAGTAACTACAAATGTCGCTTCCGGATCGGATTGCAGTATTGACAAAGGAAGTCTGTTCATTGCCTGCTCATCAAAACCTAATATAGATGATCCGGAGATTGCATTCATAAATCCTATTTTCCCATTTTTCCAAACAGCCGATAGTTCTTCTTCCACTGCATTGTTATCGGGAAGAGGTCTCATAAAACCTCTGTCCAACATTTCAGTTATAAATTTCAAGCAATCTCTATAAGGGCTATATGCAAAATATGGTACGTAATCTTCGAGCTCCGGATCTAGGTAAAAGTAGTTTTCATCGTTGACAAATCCGAACATTACATAAGAATTATATACATCCGAATCAGTGCCGGTATAAACCGAGCCATATGTATCATCCAAACCGTTTCCATCGGGATCATCCTGGGTGAAAGCTCGATATATTTCCTTGACATCCTCCAGAGTAAACTTCGTGTTGGAAAAATACACCTTGTTAACGAATTCCGGGTATGCCTCGGAAGTTAGAGGAACCAAGTTTGTCATTTTATACCCTGCCTCTTTTAACCAGTCTAAACGCCACATAGGTACATATTCAGCATAGGTAGATAAACAACTAAAAGATGTAAAACCGTAATATTCATTTTTTTCACCTTTTACTTGATTGAGTTGTTGCCCGAGGGGGTCGCTGACAAGCTTTTTGTAATAACTCGGATAAAACACTTCCATTTTCCTAAGATTTACGGATCTTGCCAATCCTTGTTCGTACAGATCACGACCACTCATGAAATAAAAGCCATAATCCGGAACATCTCCTGCTGCCAGCATCATTTTAACTTCTTCCTTATCCTCTGAATCTATCAAGACATTCCACAGCTTTATATCCACATTGAATTTTTCTTCTAATTCCAACTCATCCCATCGGTCTTCTTCATACTGATGAGATGAATTGATACCGACCAGCCAGGTAATGGTCATCTTTTCGGCAAAAGGATCTACTTCCTCGGTTTCCTCAACCTTTGGCGTGGTGGTGATCACCGGAAGCGTAATTATCGGTGCCGTTGTTTGAGTCATTGTCATTTGGGGCAATGTGATCCGGTTTTCATTTTGAGTGTTATCATTTGTTTTTTTACACGATACAAGACCAATTAGAATAACCGTCGCCATAACAAATGCTAGAATTTTTCTTTTCATTGACATACCTCCATTGCTAACACCATCATACATCCTCAATTTCCACCTCATTATTTTACCACTTTTATCAAGTAAAATGAAGGCTAACATAGCTTTACCCATATGTAATTCATCATTTTCCTGTTACTTGTCTTCACACTAGGATCCGGACGGATTGCATCATAAAATTGATCCATTGTCTATGCAGCGAAAAACATGCTCGTAATATTTCAGGCCCAGGATTGATTGAATTTCATGCTATTTTTTTGCCTTCATTATACATGATCAAAGGACAATAGTCTAATAATATCTAGAGTTCTTAAAAATTGGTAGACTTGGTACACTTACTATAATGAGCGGCTAGAAAATTGTAAGTACCCGCATGATTTGATATAATAATCAAAAGATCATTATATCGTTCATGACAATAAAAGGGGGGGTTGTATAATGTTACATATAGGATGCCATTTATCAGCTTCAAAAGGTTATTCTCATATGGCCAAAGAAGCGCTTGGCATGGGAGCTGACACCTTTCAATTTTTTACTCGTAACCCGAGAGGCGGTAAAGCAAAAGATATCGACGAAGGGGATATTGCTTCATTTTTGAAAATTGCCCAAGAAGAGAATCTTCATCGAATCTTGGCTCATGCACCATATACTCTCAATCCGTGCTCTTCTGATGAAAGAGTCAAGGAATTTGCACATATGGTCATGGAAGATGACTTAATGCGAATGGAGTATACACCCGGAAACTATTATAATTTTCATCCCGGAAGCCATGTGGGACAGGGTGTGGAAAAAGGCATCGAACTGACTTCCTCACTGCTCAATAAGGTACTCAAAACGGATCAAACCACAGTTGTGTTGCTTGAGACCATGTCCGGTAAAGGTAGTGAAATCGGGAAGACATTCCAAGAGCTCCGACAAATTATTGATTGTACCAAGTTGGATGACAAGTTAGGAATCTGTCTCGACACTTGCCATATATATGATGCAGGCTATGACATTGTAAATGATCTTGACGGTGTTTTGGCTGAATTTGATCGCATCATCGGTCTGGATCGATTATATGCTGTTCACATTAACGACAGTAAAAACCCCATTAGCAGCCATAAGGACAGACATGAAAAAATCGGACAAGGTTCACTTGGTTTGGAGACTTTTTTCAAAGTGATTAATCACCCGCTACTTCACAAATTACCCTTCTTCCTAGAAACACCTAATGACAACGAAGGATATGCAGAAGAAATCCGCATATTAAAAGAAGCTTACGAGTATTAATGCCTCGGGTGTGCATAGAGAATTATCTTCATGTACAATTTCCCTGTAAGGATGACTTAATAGCACATTTATAAGAAAATGGGCTTTATAGAAATTTACCATGGGGATGAAAAGTAAACAAGGGAAGTAAAAAGCTTTTACTCCCCTTGTTATATACTTGATCTATTTTGTTTTCAGCCTCTCAATTCCAACATCTTTGCTTTTAGTTCACCTTCGATGCGATTCAATTCCACTTCAGCTTCTTTTCTCTTCTGACGGCCTTCTTCTTGAATTTGCATTACTTCATTGAGGGTTGATATCAACGATTCATTGGTAATTCGCAATGTGTCCATGTCGATGATACCCCGTTCGGATTCCCGTGCAGTCTCCACAGTCGCCATTTTGAGCTTTTCTGCATTCTTCCTTAACAGCTCATTGGTCATATCCGTTACTTCCTTATGGGCTTTTGCCGCTTGGCCGGAATGTTCCACCCCTAATGCAATCACCATCTGGCTTTTCCATAAGGGGATGGTGTTGACAATGGTGGATTGGATTTTCTCTACCATCATGGAATTATTACTTTGAATCAAACGAATCTGAGGTGCCATTTGAATGGAAACCATTCTGGTCAATTCCAAATCATGTATCTTCTTTTCAAAGCGATTACATGTGGCGACAAAATCGTTGACCTTTTGAATATCCTCCGGTAAATTGCTCTTGGTTGCTTTCTCCTTCAATACAGGCAATTCTTCATTTCGAACCTTTTCCAGCTTCTTTTTACCTGCCATGATATACATGGAAAGTTCCTTGAAATAGGTTACGTTCAAATCATACATTTTATCCATCATGGCGATGTCTTTCAACAGTTGGATTTGATGAGATTCGAGTGCATTGGTGATCTTGTCAATGTTGGTCTCTGTCTTATCATATTTGGCTTTCAAAGCGGATACTTTGTTGGAGGATTTTTTTAAGAAACTGAACAAGCCTTTTTCTTCTTCAGCATCAAAAGCTTTTAGTTCCGAAACAACTCCTGAAAGCATATCACCAATTTCACCGAGATCCTTCGTTTTTACATTATCAAGAGCGGACTCTGAAAAATCCGCTATTTTCTTCTGAGCTCCTACTCCATACTGTAGAACAAGATTTGATTTTGATAAATCAATCTGATTGACAAAATCGTTCACAATTTTTTTCTCTTCCAGTGTCAACGTACTCTCATCCAATACCGGTTGCTGTACCTGTTCTTCCTTGTTGGTGATCTCACCAGCTTTTTTACTTTCGGAAGATTTATCATCCTCAAAAGGATCGAATTTTAATGTTGGTATATCATTACTCATAGTTTGATGCCCCCGTTATTTAAATTTTTATTTTTGTTCATTAATCCTTCTTGTGCAAATATCGTTTCAAGTACAGATATATCAGTGGATACATCCAATGCAATCTCTTCGAATAATCCGTCCAACAGATTATCAAAAGCTATGTTAATCGTATCCAACGATTGTTCGATCTCTCCCTTGGCGGTTGTAATGTTTTTACCTGTCACGGTTTGGCTGTCGAGTTGTCTATATGCATCTAACAGTTTTAATGTTGTAGGCAAAAAATATTCCGTAAATTTTTTGATCTCGGGAAACTTCTTAGGATGAGCTTCTACATAATCGAATATCTTACCTGTAACCTCCTCCAGCTTGTCTAATTTACGTGAAATTTCTTCACCTTCCAATGCGACATTAGCATCCCTTATTTTCTGCACATATTGGCGACCTTCATCAATAGCCTTTCGAATTTCCGGATCTAACGGTTGCTTTTGATTCGCTCTTTCCTTCTTAAGCCTTGCCTGTTCTTCGATCTCTTTGATTTTCATGTTTTCCTTCAAGAGAAGGTATTGTTGATAGCTTTCGTTGTTCAACATAAAGCATGTTTTTTTATCATCAATATGACCTTCCGGAAACATGCCCTTGTCAATCATCTTCTGTATATCCTTGGCAGTAAATTTTTCATTTTTCCCGGTAGCAGATGAAAAGTCCCGGATCATGCTATAATTTTTACCATCCATGATTGCAACATACTTTCGAAATCTTTTTAGTCTTTGGTTTACATTGCTGCCATTGAAAGCCACGGTCAGAGACCCTAAGAAGAAGGGTAATGATCCGAATAAAAACAGAGAATTGAAAAAAGTGCTTTGGAAAGCATAGCCTGTCATCGCAAGCATTAATGCGATGATCCCGAATATGATACTTCCGATAATGCCGAATACGATTTGCACCGTACCTGACACTTGCCCTACCGGAACAGTATATTTAACCGGTTTGGGATAGGGTTTTTGTTGTTTAATTTCATGCTTATCAGTCTTTGCATAAGGCGGCTTGGCGTAATTATATCTAGTGTATTGATTCTTATTTTGATGATTCTGAGGTTGATGATCCTTCGTTTGCTGATACTTGGGTTGTTGATTTTGTTCATAGGTATTAAAGGGTGAATCATCTTTTTCCCGATTTCGACCCAAAGGCAATCCGGTCTCATCAAGTGCACGGTTAACCATGTTCCGGATATCATGACTCAAACCGGTAAAATCTCTGGTGTTAACTGCATTTTGGATGATATTACGGATTTCATTCCCTATTTTAAAATTGTCCTTATTATTCATATAGCCTCTCCAAGTGTAAATCAAAAATCAGATTTGTACATAATAATTCTAACATTGCTAGCATCTTGTGTCAATTATCCGGACAATGCAGAAAGGAAAAATATATAACTGGATGAACAGTGTTGAATTTGCATATTTGGCAGGCTTACCTAGACTTAGGTCATTGTCTTTCCGGAACAAGCCCGGGATAATATATCATTAAACATTTGGAAAACAAAGAGGGGGTGCTACGGTTGATACATTATATCTTCGTCCCTTTTTAGATACATAAAAAACCAATCGGCTTTTAATATTACCGGATGCCTTGCTTTGTAAAATCCCGGCGTATCATACAATCAACAATACACAGAAAGCGGCAAGACCGAATTCAATCTCAACCTGAAGGTTCCCCTCCGCAGACCGGCATGGGTGGATTTCCCGGTACCGCAAGGTGCAGGAAGTTTACAGGAGAAAGCAAAACCTGTCTGTTATTATTCTACTTCATCGAGATTAAAATATAGGGTATCATCATATCCTCTAATGCGGACTGACCCATCCGGTAGGGTTCAATTCCGGGTGGAAAAATTATACTGATTTGTTTTTTACCAACTCCACCAAAGCCAGTACGGCTTTCGGATCAAATTGTATACCGATGTTTCTAACAAGCTCTTTTATAGCAACATTAAAAGTCATGCCGGTTCTGTAGGTTCTCTTGGACGTCATGGCATCAAAGGCATCGGCAACCGCAAGAATTCTTGCTTGAAGAGGAATATCATCACCTTTTAAGCCTTCCGGGTACCCGGTTCCATCATATCTCTCATGGTGATAATGAATACCCGGTAAAACACAGGACAAATATTCCAAATTACCGGCAATGTGTGCTCCAATTGCAGGGTGTTTTAAGATTTCTTTCATTTCAGGCTCATCCAGTTTGGTTGTTTTATTTAAAATGCTTTCTTTCACCCCTATTTTTCCAATGTCATGCAACATTCCGGATATGGAAATATCCTCTACTTCTTTCGTCCCTAATTTCATGTATTTTGCAATAGATGCAGCATAATGAGAAACCCTGGTAGAATGAAGGTAGGTATAGGAGTCTTTCGCATCAATTGCTCTTAACAAGGTGTGGAGCAATTCACTTTTCTCCATGAGGTTTTCTTTCGTTAAATCCTCATTTTGCTTCTGTACATTGTGATCAAAGTAAATATTTTCTTTTATGATGTCAACTTTCAGCGTTATATAAACAGATGTAAACAAATAATAAATTGCGGCTAAACCTGCGATGGGCCATGACCCGGGAAGACGAATACTTAGAAGGATTCCACTGCAGAAGGTTAATCCAACAAAAACGAACCCGTCAATTTTACCGAACTGCCAAACACCAACCATCCAAGGTAAAACACCTAAAAATCCATATAGAACGCATTCAACTCTCGTTTGTGCAAAGAAGGCTTGCATCAACACAATAATGCCCCAACTACACCATATGAACAGTTGAAGGATTACCCATTCCTTTCTATCTTCCTTTGATAATTCTTTGAACTTTTCAAGCATAATGATTACCTCATGTTCGTGAATTGCCCTTTCTTGTCTGACCATAAGTTATTCAAACCAAGTATATACAAAGGTATCAGATAGGCGATGACACAGGCGAATATCACTACGGCGACATACACCAATTTCTTCATCCATATTCCATCAGACACACCGTTATTCCACACAGAGCGAAATAAAAAGGCCATAACACCAGTTGATACGCACGCCACAATGATCTTAACAAGGTGCTTCCATTCCTTTTTTAAGCCTAGCCCTATCTTTTTATCCAATAATACAATCATCAACAAACCGTTGCAGAACCCTCCAACAGCTGCACCATAACCTAATGCCGCAACACCAAAAGAGTCCTTCAGCAAAAGATCCGTCGCTATATTCACTACTGTACTGAACAGCACAATGAAAAACGGAACCTTTAAATTCTTTACAACGATAAAGAATCGCAATCCTACCAAAAACAAGCTTTGACCTAAAATCGCAAGGGAATATCCGGCTAAAATTTCGGTGGTGATACCTACTGATAAACTGTCAAAGTTACCGCGGCTAAATAGTATGCTGACAATCGATTCTCTTAAAATGTTGATGATGACGGAAAGAGGTAACACAATCAAGAAGATACTCCGGATATAGCGGGTCACCGATGCTTTGAATGCCTCTTTTGACTCCTCTGCCAAGCGGGTAACCGTCGGAAAAGATACCGTTCCAATAGCAGCGGCAAAAACCCAAACCGGAAGCTGTGAGGTTCGATAAGCATAGTTCAATCCTGAAATATTACCGGTACCAATAACCGATGCAATGCTCCTTTCAATATATCCCACGCTTTGATAAATCATTATAATGAGTAAGTACGGAAGCAATGTAGTCATAAAAGATCTTACAGACTCCAAATCAGCAACAAAAGGAACTTTAGGTTTTACAAGTTTGTTCTTCAATACATCGCTCCATACGACAACCATCATAAAAACAACTCCTACACTTACAGAAAAAGCAATTCCATATAGAGCTTTTTCTGTGTTGAGAAATTGTTTTGAACATAAAATGCCTAGTAAGTAAGTCAGGTTAAAGACCACAGGAGCCAATGACGGGAAAAGAAAGCGTTTTTTTACATGACATACCGATGATCCCACTGTGACCAAAGAATAGAGAACGACTACCGGGAGCATGACAGTAAAAAGACGTTCCGCGGTTTTTCTCATGGAATCCTCCAACCCACTTCCCAACAAATAAATAATTTTGTCACGAAAAACAAGGAACAGTACAACAAGGATCAAACAACCCCATAAAACGGTATGGAAGATATTTGCCACCGTTTGGCTTAAATTCGTTTGAGTTTCTCCGAGAGAGGATTGCCTTTTCTCTTCTTTTATCGATGCATTTGTAAAAACCGGTATACAGGCAATGCCTACAGACGCTGCCAACAAAGTATTCCCGATAATATCCGGAATATAGAAAGCAAGCATAAATGCATCTGCAGAGGAGGTGGTACCCATAAAGGAGGCTAAGACCATATCCTTGATCAAAGCCACACCGGCTAACACCAAGTTGACTACCGCAAGTACCGGTATAGTGTATGCACCTTTTTTTTCCTCGGATCCTTTAAACTCTTTACTTCCCATATCTATTTTCCTTGTTCTTCATACCTTATTGTATGTTCCGGAAAAACCCCGGTTTCAAGAAACTCCTTCATTGTTATAAACTGATAATTCTCCAACAGTATTTTCAATTTAGGTAGGGTGGATCTTAAATTCCCATAATGAGTGATCGCCGTGTAAAAAGGCTTGCACACTCTAGGTTGGTCGATGTCAATCTCCCAGGGATGCACATACACCATCCCCGGTTGTACTTTATTAACTAGGTGCAAAGCTTTTGAAATAGCACCTTTTGGCATCATTCTTAAAAACAATCCTCCGGCAAAAGGCAAACGCAAGGGCCCACGCGTCAATACAGTAGAAGGAAACTCAACGATTGACAAGCGTTTACCGTTAATAATAGGCCGGAAAGGTTTTAAAGGACATCGCCGGTCACCGGATAATGGTGTTTTGATCGGTTGCATACTTGAATCACATAAAAACCCTTCATGATCCAACAATTCCAATGCCCAGCAATTTTTTTGGGAAATCGACCATACCGGTGCTCTATAATAGATTAGTTTCTCCCCCGTTATATCCTCGAGAATATTTCGAGACTTCTGAATATCCAGTGAAAATTGTTTTTGTGTCATGTCAGATACCAATCGGTGAGTACATCCATGGGATCCAAGCTCATGCCCGGCTTGCCGTATTCTTCTTACAAGGTTCGGGCGTTGTAAAGCAATATCCGACAATACATAAAAAACACCCTTTATATTTGCTACTTCCAGAAGATCAAGAATTTTATAAGTGCTATCTTCAATGCGAGAATCACATCCATTCCAATTCTTACAGTCAATTTTCAAGTCCGTTGAATGATACCAGTCCTCTACATCAACCGTAAATACGTTTTTATATATCCCATCTACATTTTCCACAACGATCACGGCGTTCTACATAATACAAAATCACGCCTCTCCTTTCGAACAATAGTGTATATGCTTTGTAACCAAACACCCATGACCGGTAAGGGATCGCCAGATCGGTAGATATCGTCTGTAACTCCTTTTCGTTTACCGGCAAAAAAACCGGGGATCTGATTTTTCTTATTCTTGGCAGTAAGATAATACAACAAGTCTCCGGGCCAAAACCAACGAACCGTTTTACCGACGACGTATTCCTCAACCAAGGGACAATCTCCGGTTCTTGCAACTTCAGTGTACAGCCAAGGAAAGTCTACACCGGATAACACAGCAGTTTCCACCGAAGCCCAAAATCTGGGGTTAATCTCCATAAACACAATGTTTTTTTCTTCATCGTCTACTAAAAATTCCAACTCCACCACACCGGTCCAAGGAATAAAGTTCATTATTTTTAAGGCCTCCTGCAAAATATCCGGTCGATGAAAACTTTGCTGAACGGTACTTGGCCCTATTTCTTCAGGATAATTGCGAATTTCTTTTTGAACAAAACCGGCTTTACACTCGCCCTTTTTATTATATATCAAACATACATCATATTTATCCTTTGCTTTGATAAAGGATTGCAACAAAGGAAAGGGGTATTGTTCATGCACTTTCACAAAGGTATCGTAAAACAATTCCGGGCTATCCACTATAGCAATTCCCCGGGATCCGGAGCTTCGAACCGGTTTGATCACAACAGGATATCCAATTTCACCGGCTTTTTGCTCCAACAACCGGCGAAACGTTGCTTCATCAATTGACTCATTGTATAATTTTGATGTAATAACGGTTTTAGGGCATATGACACCGGCTTTTTGTGCCAAGCGGACTGCATTGTCCTTATAAAGGGCAGCCTCGTAACTTTCAATCGAGGGTAATGCAAAGGAACAATATTTTGAAAACATCTCCTTGTTATGTAGTACTACTTCCATACAATCCTCATCCATAGGAGCTAATACATCGACAGACTTTTTTTGTACCAATTCCGTTAGAAAAGTTAATAATGATTCCTTTGGGGATTGCTTAAAAAATCCTTTGCAATATTTTGAAAAACGAGCAGGATTACACGCTGTTGTATCACAGCAAAAAATATCATAACCTTTTTCACCTAATGAACGGGTAAAGGATAACGATTTTCTTTGTTGTGCATTTGTCACTAAAATTGTTCCCACATATCATCCTTTCATGGAGCAATGCTTACTAGCTACCACTGTAAGATTTATATTGTTCCTGTTGCAACATATAGATTCTTACATTCTCGGTGTCTGCATAAATTCTTAAATTCGGGTTCGTCTCCAGCTGTTCTTCCATATAGTAAAAAGCTTTAGCTTGTATGATTCTTCGGTTTTGAGTTTTCGTGTAGTATTCATCCAAGTTTCCGGTGATCACCGGAAAATCCAGTTGAGCATCTTCCATAGAAACCGGTTGACCGGAATTCAAAGGCACTTTTTCTACAAACCAAAAAACATACTCGGTGGGAATTTCCAAGTCGGTCTTATTGTCCTCCGTCACATCCATGACATATTGCCACAACTGATAATGCCATCCGTATCCTAGAGATTCAGAATATTGCTCTACCGGCGAAACGATGGTCCAGTTCAAGACAGGATAATCCTTTTTGATGTCCATATATGCTTGGGCAACCTCATTGTATTCATACCGATCCCCTTTCGGCATGGTTCCGGGAGCCGCATTGAGAATGATCACTAATGTCGCTGTAACGAACATTGCTGTCAGCACAGTCTTCAACCACTTGAATTTAATACTCATCAACAAGACGGCCAACAAAGATATGGTCAAAGCTGCAAAGATTCCCAAAAACACTTCTGTTCTGGACTTATCCATAATTTGTGGGAAACCCGTTTCCTCCGAACGATATTGCAAATAGAAAAAGATGGTTAGTATTGCTGAAACCGGGCCAATCCAATTCTTCTTGCGGACGGCATAAACAAAAGACAATACAAACAAAACAACGGAAGAGACGATCAGCCATAGAAAAGCAGGGTTTTCCTCTTTGTATGTAAGAAGGTGAAATTCAACCTGTTCCTGACCGACTACAGAAGCACTATCCTTGACGAATTGGAAAGATGGTTCATGTAGCCCGATCCCTGATAAAAGCCCGAAGGTCAATGGCAGCAACCCTAAAAAAGCTGCTCCGAACATATAGGTTGCAAATTCACTGAGAAATCGGATTTTAAAAAAGTCCTTTATATGAAACAAACAAATAACGATATATGCAAGAGCCAAAACCAAAGCAGAATACAAGTGGATCAAAAGAATCAAGCAAAAAGTTTCGACGGCAAGAATAAAATAGCTCCTTTTCTTTTCGTTAAAATATTTGTTTAAAAACACCATTCCGGGAATGAGAAATGCAGCTGCATATTCCTGGGGCAGTGCAGATAACTGTCTCCATTCCGAAGAAGATCCGTTAAGGAATAACACATAGAAAGCCAATCCCACAATTGCCGGTATAAACAGATCCTTCTTGATCTTTTTAGCACCATACAAAATGGATAGCAGTATAAGCCCACTGCCGATGGCTCCTATAAAGCGGATGATCACATAAGGGTCAATGAAAAACAATTTGTTTAACGCAGAAATTAAAGCGTTGTATCCAAGAGGGTATACACCGTCCACATACAAATCATTCATACCGATATATTTTGTCCAAGCCAAGTGGACATAAGGGTCACTTGCGCCATAGTATGCATATCTTACAGAATGATTGAATCGAATCGTTAATCCTATGAAAAAGACAGTGCCCATCACAATCCAAGGTAACGGATTTTTAAAAAAAGTTCTTAAAGAATTTGTTAAAGATTGACCTTTCGATTTGAACTTAGCGGATATTTTGTCAAGTATGGTACCAATGAATCCTCGGTCACTTTCTATCCAATCAAATACTTTGCTTACCAATTTCCTACCGGATGTGACCCAGTCACTACCTTTAATTCCTGCCGAGTAAGCTTTGTACACCACGGTGATCACCAAAAGGCTGATAATCAAAGAGATGGGTTCATAAATATCCATCAGAACCAGTAAATGAACAAGACCTATAACGACTAAGTTCGAATGCACCAAGGAGACAAATAACTTATCGAATAAATCATATTGATGCGAAGTATATTCCTTTTTCATTATCTTTGAGGGTATGAAAGCGTATAAAAAGATGAATACCAGTGTTACCTTTAATAATAAACCGATTGCGCTTAAATATATTGACATCTTTTCTTCACCGTCCTTTCATGATCAATGTCATCTTTACAAAAATCAACTTACTTCCTGTGTTTGATCATCTTCATCGGATTCCTTTTGTTTCAGCAAGAGGTTTTTGATCTCCAACTTCAGCAATCCTACTTCTTGGGTTAATGTATTGATACTCCCGGTTTTTTTAGAAAGAGCACTTGTCAAAGAAAGTATGATCAGAATCATGAAGAAGATGGTCAGCAAGAATATGGTATTCACTGATTCTTGTATATGTAAGAGTCCGGACAGAGCATCTACAATACCGGGAAAACACGCCAATAAGAATAGAACTCCGCTCGCAAACAACCACAACAACGTATACCGCAGTTCCAAAGCCCTTTTTCGTACCTTATTAACGATAAAAACAATAAGCCCCAATGTTCCCACAATCAATATAATTTGTAAATTTGTTTCCACTTTATTTTTCTCTCCTGCTGCTAATAGCCGAAATACATATAGCAATCGTCACTTTAATGATATAATAAATCGATTTCATCGCATTAATCGAAGACTTCCCGGCTATTCTTTTATTCATGATTACCGGTATCTCACAAACCTTCATCTTTCTTTTAGTTAACATAATAATAGATTCCGGTTCGGCATAATCCGCCGGGTAATGCTCTGCGAAAAGTTTAATCGCATTGTGGTCAAATGCACGAAATCCCGAAGTGGGGTCGGTGAAATCCTGACCGGTTAGAAGGTGTAACAAATATTGATAGAACCGGATTCCCATTCTTCGTATTCCTGATGACTGAAAGCCGTTGTTGTCTATAAATCGCGAGCCGATGCACATGTTGTAGCCTTGCTCCACCTTTTCCACAAGAGCATCAATATAAACCGGATTATGCTGTCCGTCCCCGTCCACTTGAACTGCAATCTGATACCCGAAATCCACAGCATACTTAAACCCGGTTTGGACTGCTCCTCCAATCCCCAAGTTAATAGGTAAATCCACTACCTTAGCTCCATATTCCTTTACTATTTCGGATGTATTGTCAGAAGAGCAATCATTGATCACCACCACATCTTTATTCGGTGCTTCATTTTTCAGCTTACTCAATAATGTAGGTAGATTACCACTCTCATTAAATGCAGGTATGATTAACAAAACCTCACTGCGTTCATGCTCATTCTTTTTTTCCAGTCTACTGTTCATTCTTTCGGCCCTATCACTTTCTCGGAGAAATGATCACCTATTTCAGGTCGGTAGATCCGAATTACAGTCAAATACGGATCTTGGTAGAAAATTTCCGCATCTGAGTTTTCCCTTTGATATTCCTCCACCCATTTCTTTAGTAAGTCACTTTCTTTCAATCTTCGTTGGTAAGCTTCTTTTAATTCCCTCATTTTGCTGTAAGTCTCGAAAGGCTCTTCTTCGATATAGATAAACAAATGCGGCACATCGATCCTACCGCCGGATGCTTCTTTTGCAGCAAACGGTACTTTTGGATCTGCCAATTCTAAAAAGTCCCCGGTCATCAAATGCCAACCGGTCCCCATACAAGTGGCATATCCTTCCTCTTGGGATACCATGAGCCATTCAGTATCTCGTACTTCTTTGCTGATTCTAAAATATTGCTCTATAAAACTGTTGTATTCCATCTTGTAAGGAATAATCGGTCCGGGGGCCACAATCAGCGTCATTACCACAGTACCGGCCAAACCTAACGTCGTTGCAATTTTCCAACCGGTCTTTTTTAGCGAATCAAAGCACAAGGACATAAAACAGTAAAAACCCAAACCGGTGATTATTGCGGTGATCATTGCATAAATATCACCGGTACGAGAGGCCAACACCATGCTTTTTGTGATATAACCGCCGAAAAAGTATATACATACTGTTGTAGCACCAATTAAAAACAAACAAATCGTTACTGTCGAATTGATTCCATCCTTCTTTTTATTTCTCATCCGGTGAACAATGATGTACAAAAAAGCCACTCCAAGAGATACAAATACAAAATAATCTGCTAATGTGATATATGGTAAGGTCCCTTCGCCTCTTTTTACTGCAAACTCCAAGGAAGCACCGTGGAATGGTTTTCCAAATAGCAACCCCATGAGAATGGGTATCAACATAATGACCGAGGCGCTCAATCCGGTAATCAATATCGATGTGAATTTTTTTATGGTGTTTTTCGGATCTACAAGAAGAAAACCGACATAAACCACAACGATCCACACTGCCGCATACACAAAAGACAATGAATGAACCAATCCGGATACAGCCAAAGCCGTCCCTGCTATCACCAAGTCTCTTTTTTTACCGGATAAAAGATATCGGTATGTAAAGAACAAACAAGGGAGTATGAATAAAAATCCAAATTCTTGTGCATTGGTGGCAACCTGCCGTTGAACATCAGCCGTCAAAAACTCCCCGAAAAGACCATATACTGTCGCAGACACCAATCCTGCCGGTTTGCTGTTTAGCATTTTGGATACGAAAAAATATATGGTATATAAGATCAACATACTTGTAACCGGTCCGGAAAACTTTAATATGTGCATGGGGTCTAATGAAGTGACTTTTTGCATTAGAGACATATAGATATGAAAACCGTTAGGATATATCCCGTCATAAAACAATTGGTTGCTTCCGATGTACTTGATCCATGCCAATGTAACGTATGCATCGGACATAGCCGGAGCAGCATTGATAAATACATCGGTAAATCGCATCACGGCGGCATATGTAAATATAAACAAAACGTTACCATAATGCAAATAGTCCCACTTATTGAAAGATGTGAGTTTCTTTTTGAAAATGCTCCATCGATTTTTTATCTTGGATTTGATTAAACCGGGTAAATGGATTAATCCATCCGTATAATCATAAATCCAATAATAGATTTCATCCGGAAAAGAGATATCCCGGTTTTTTAGCTTTTGAACCCTTCGTTTGTTCCGGATCATCACCAATACAAATACAAATATAACTGCGACCAATTCATAAAGCTTAAAAAATGCCAATATATAAACCACAGTTATAACAAAAAGATTCATCCGGATAAAGTTTGAAAAGAAACTGACATGTCCGGTTTCACCGGTTCCGGAAAACAAAATCTTGGGCATTAAAATATAAAGCATGGCGAAAGCAAGCATGTACAGTATAAGATAACCGACTTGTTCCATCTTTCCAACCCCCTCTCTTTAAGATATAGCCTTAGGTCGCTCCGTACAAATAATAATCCAGATTCTTTAAAACCTTAATCACCTTTTGGCTGCTCATGATCAAAAACACCAGTGATCCCACCAACAATCCCCACACTGCATATTGATGTCCGAACCATCGACTGAGTATAAAGCCAACGAACATATTAGTTAGCAAAGCAGGCACGATGCACTTGTTGGCTAATTTCGGTTGTATCAAACAGAATAAGAGCTCGGCATTAAGCAAAGAGATGGCGGTAAAACCATATCCGATCATGGCAACAATGAACACATAATACGTTATATCCGATATATGAATATTGATAAATGCAAATCGGTTATTCCCCAACAGCATTACCACCCGGTGAATTAAAAGGCAGGATAATATTGTGATCACCAATATCAACACCGCTCGCTTGGCATATATCTTTAAATACCGCTTATACATCTTATCGACTTCATAGCTGAAATAATCTTGTTGTGTACCGAGAAGCCCTACCATCATCTCATTAACGATAAATTCAACGAAACCCATAGGTATAATTAGCATCAACAATGCAAAGTCCAATCCCAATTCATATTCTCCTCGGAACCAGATAATAAACGGCATATAGATATCATCAGTAGACCAAGATATCAAACGATCTGTAAACAAAAATGCAAAGTAGGAAAAACCATATAGGAAGTATTGTCCTACAGAGTTTAAAATTACAGTTTTTCTAGGCAACTCCGGTTTGATCCCCACATGGTCTTGCTTTCTCTCCAGCCTTTTGAATATGCCAAAGGCAACCGTGGCTCCCAAAATTGCCACACCGGACATGGCGATCAATTGAGATAAGATAATATCCATCTTCAATATGCGAAACAGAATATATATAACAAATATTCCAAGCACCAACAGACCGGAAAAGATCAATTCTTTTTCCAAGACATACATAATGGTTACCGATAACCATATGACGTCCAATATAAAGTAGTAGCTTATAATCAAAAATAACATTCTGAAAGGAAAGATACCAAAAACAAAGTTGCCCATCAATAAAACCGCTACTACTAATATACTTAATATCCAACCTAAACGAACGAAATAAAAGGTGGCCTTTCGTGCCATATCATAATAGCCTTGTCGTATATATCCATATCCTTGCTTGGCAATGGCTTGGGTAAAACCACCGATGCATAAAAAGCTCAATATGGTGCCGATGGCAATAGAGGTGGCTATTTCTACGTTGTAGCTCTCATAAGACCATAAGGAAAACCGAATGGTCAACATGGCAAACACCGATATGGCCATGGGTAAAGCAAATATCGTTCCTTTCATGAAATATCTAAAAAACATCAAAGGATATTCATTCAACCGAATTTTGGTCATAGGGGTAAACAAATTGAATGTTCTTTTCTTTCGAATGATTCTCCACAAAGTTTTGGCCATCTCAAATACATTCGCAAATCCATAGGTCTCTTTTACCCTTGCATCACTCCATCCGGTTGATTCTAACAAGGCAGCAATCTCATATTCATCTTCCGGTTTATTTCGAATGCTTGTTATATAATCGGCTAATTGTTTTAAAGCTTCGATATCCGTAAAATCAATGACCTGGTGAGCTTCCGAAGATGTGTCTTGAATCGCCCCAATTGTTTGTTGCTTTGGAAGATTCTCTACATTTACATTTTCGTGTACTATAAATTGATTCTTATCCATATTAACTCTCGTGATCCGGTTGTAGTTTCATGTTTACAACCAGTGTTACAAATTTACCTTCCACCTCGGCTTTGTGAATTATCTTTTCAGTAATATATTCATTTTTAGCAATAATAAGCTTGCCGCTTTTGTCATATAAATCTTCTCCGGCTACTTTGTTAATTATATAAGCATATTTGTTACCGGATGGTTTTACACCGCCTTTCTCTGTTACCGGTAGTTGAATTTGCGGTGGATCTTTAGGTTCGATGCGCTCTTCGGTATGTTCTGTCTTCTCGGTCTCCCAAAAACCATCAATCACCTTTTTCTCTTGCTCAACAGATTCTTCCGGTTCAACGGTTTTCTCTGTTTCAATATGGTGAATAACCGGTTCCATCTGTATTTCCGGTAAAAAAGTTTCTTGAACGACCTCGGTTGGTACAATTTGTTTCTTCGTGGCAGGTTTTTCCACGGCCGAATCCTCTTTCTTTTTAATACTTGTTTTCATCTGAAAGATTAAATCGTCTAAATCAACTTCGTCTTCGGCTTCTTTCATGAAGGAAGTGTTTATCTGATCATCGATATCCAACATAGTACTGTCTTGCAGCTTTTTTTCAATACTGTCCAACAAAATAGACGACTTGACTTGTCGGGCATAAACCTTCTTTTTTATATCATTCATCTTTGATTGAATGATATCCGACTCTTTTTGTTGGCGCTCTTGTAAATTTTTCACTTCTTGTTCAAAAAGAATATTGATCGCTTGGAAAACCTTTTTGGCATACCCCTCGGAAAACTGCTTTAATTCCGCCGGCTCCCCTGTGATTTTTTCTAACAGTTCAATTTGATCTTTTAAGGACGAAATGTTTTCTTTAAGCAAAATAACATCCCTATTCATCTTTTTAATAACATCTATCTTTTCTACATCACTCATAGACATGAATTCGTCACTGTCATTCGTCGCGACAAGTCCATTAATTAAGGTTCCCTCGCTATTTCCGCTTCGATTTTCCGTATCTAACCTTGTTACCATGAATCACTCAACCTCCTTCCTTTCACCGGTTATTAAATACTCTATCTACGAAAGGTGTTTCACCGGTCTAATCGATGGTTTGTAACAGTTCCGCGATCCTATTACGCATCCTTATGCTGTTTTCTTGGTACTCCTCCTGCTTTTGAAGAATCTTCCGGTTCTTGCCTTCCATTACTTTCTCGGACATAAAGAGCTTTACAACACCGGTTGCAACCTGTTCTGAAAGTTTTTCCATGATCGGCTGCCTTACTTCATCTAATACCATAACTTTTTTCATCAATTGTTCGTATCGGCCTTGTAAGGACTTTTTCTCTCCTATTAATGTCAAAAGCTCTTTTTGCAGCCTATCAAATGTTTCTTGATCAGGAATGTATTGTGTTTGTTCCACCATATCTATCACCTTCTATGCGATTCTGGTTCCGACATATACTTCGGCCAATAAATCGGCTTTCATCTTTTCATTTTTTGCAGAATCATAATCACCCAAAGATTCATATGCTTCAGATATTTTATTCAGCAATACAGGGGTTGCAATAGAATCCGGATATTCATTAACTGCTTTCTTCAATTCCGCTATGCCTACATTCCATTGCCCGGATTCGATCAATGCATAACCTCTCTCAGCTGTTAGTTCTTGTTTGGCAAGTCGTTCGTTCTCCCTTTTTACAGCAATGTTTCGATCAATGAGCTTTTTGTAGCTGTCATAATAATTTTTAGCGTTTTCTTCTATGGTAAACAGATCTAAAGCCCTTTCCCTACCTCTTCTTCCCATATCCTCTCTCATGGCTTTATCGCTTAAAACAGTAATAAGCAATTGCGCCAACTCATCCGGTTTTCCAGGTGTGCTTAACAACCCGATACCTCCCATAGCTTCGGAAATTCCACCTACATTAGTAGATACCACCGGCTTTCCCATCATCATGGCTTCTACCACCGAATATGGGAAACCTTCGGTAATGGAAGACAATATGATCATGTCTCCGCTTGCATACGCCGAAGGAGTATCATTGGTATTTCCCTCAAAAAAGAATGTGTTTTGCAAGTTTAACTTTTTTACATGGTCAAGACATTCTTCGTAATATTCCGGTACAGTTACTGAACCATATACATGGAATGTCACATTTTTTATTTGATCCTTCACCGTTCTAGCCGCCGTGATCATAGATAACAAGTCCTTTACCGGGTCGACTCTGGCCACTGCCACCACTCTCAAATGATCTCCTGCTCTCAGACTTTCTTTGGGCTTGAAATATTCCGCATTGACACCGTTGTAGATGACTTTAATCTTTCCCGGTAAAACACCCAACTTAGTTTCCCACCGAGTGTTATAACTGCACACCGGAGAAATTTGATCGGCATAAGCGTAATTCAGCTTCACAATGGATTGAACCATTCGTATAAAAAATGTAGACAAATACTTGTCATAACCTCTTTTGGACAAAGACAAATATTGCTCTCTTAAATACACACCATGTTCGGTTAATAAATAGGGAGTACCATACAAAATCTTGGATATGACACAAGGGATCCCGCAGAAAGCAGCAGCAGCAGAATGGGTAATATCGGTTTTCGGAACCGGAGTGTACAATATGGTAAAAAACCTGTATAACCATCCTAAACTTTGAATCATAGAGAAAACCGACGGCTGGCCTAAACGGTTCTTGTTATCGTTTGCCGTTTCAAGGACAAGCTCCTTGAATACCTCCCAAGTGATTTCTGATTTAAATGTATCTTTATAGTCATACCTTTGAAAATATTGATACATCTCGGCGATTAAATAGCCCAGCCTTACAGGTTTTTTATTTTCCGATAAAATATCTTGAACGATTTCTTTAAACAACGGAATAAACTCTTCCTCGATGACCCGATTATCCGTATTGCCTTTCGTTCGGTAAACTTGTGAAAAAGGGATATTTAAATGCTCGAAAGGTTCTTCAGTACCCCAAAGCGGTACTTTGAGCATCTTCGCATCATCAGGAAGAGCCATGGATTGGGTGACATACGGATTCATGACAATGCTATACACCATGTACTCCACATTGTCCAGGTTTCTAATCAAAGCATCACACCAAGTGCTGACTCCACCGGTATGGTAAGGGTACGTTCCTTCCGTAGCCAATAATACTTTAATTTTTTTATTATTTTTAATGAATCTATTATTTGTCTCCAATTTATTCACTTTCCTTCATTGTTTCTATATTATATGTAAATTCAAGTTGGTAAATTATCTCATACGATACCTTTTATAATGATTAACTCCGAATTGTCATTTACATATATCACTTGATTTCCATCGATCTTTCCGTGATCAAAAACACCGGCGTAGGTTTCTCCTTCTTGGAGAACTAAATAGCCATGGCCATGAGGTATATTTTTCATAAACTCACCGATGTATTTCCTGCCATCCTTCCATTCATAACTTCCTAATCCTTCTCTTGCATCATTTACAAACTCACCGGTATATTTATCACCACCGGAAAAGCAATAGATCCCTTGACCGTCCATCTTTCCTTTTTGGTGTTCTCCGGTGTATTTATTTCCATCTAAAGTGACATATGTTCCATGCTTGACAAAATAGGTTGCCGGTAACAATGAAAGAAGCTCTTCCATGCCGGATTCTTCTGCTACAAAAATTTCTTTTTCTTTTTTTCCATCTTTAGCATATATGGTAACTTTTCCTTTCACTTCTCCCGAGGAAAACATGCAAGTACACTTTTGTCCGTTGGCAAATAAATATGTACCGGCACCCTGCTTTTCATTTTCCAACCATCGACCGGTAAATCTTGAATCATCCTGCCATATGTACATGCCTTCTCCCCATAGCATATCTTCTTTGAAGTATCCGGCATATTTCCTTCCGTCTGCCCAAATATAGGTACCATAACCGTCCTTCATATCGTTGTAAAACTCACCTTCATATTGCTCCCCGTCGGGGAAAGTGTATACCCCGATACCGTGTTTTTTGTCATCACGGTATTCACCTAGATATACACTCCCGTCTGGAAATACGAACCTTCCGTATTTAATCATAGTACCCATGTAAATTCTCCTAAGTTATGCCGGTAGATTATATGGATGATCAGGCCATGCATCGTTCACAGCTTTATTCGAGCTTTGGATCGCTTCGAACTTCACAGTGATGACAAAGCTTCTGCCTTGGTATTTGTCGTCGGTCTTATCACCGTCCAACTTCAACCTTGCATCAAAAATAATGGTACGTAATGTTTCATCTGCTTGTGTGTAGCTTCCGGGTACTACATCTTTGTAATAGTAATATCCGTTCTTGTAGATCCAATTTTCACCTAACAAAGTGAATATGACGTTGTCTGACGGTAAATCATATCCTGCATTGGCCTTATCAACAATTTCCTTTGCCTTTCCACTGACATCATCACCATTGGTGAAATGCCAAATGGCATTTTGGATGTCATCCACTGTGTAACCTTCAGCCAAGTAGTTTTGATTGATGATGAATGCGATCTTGCTCATCGGTATATTCTTCCAATATTGCTGTACATCCAAACCGCTATACCAATCCGGGTTACTGATCGGGTCAAAGATCTGTACATCGTACCATGTATCTCTGTTGATAGAGGTCCAATGATCTATGCACCACACATTGTACTCGGTACCGTTCTTCAGAATATCAACGTTGCTCAAGCTTCCGAATGTTCCGATCATGTATGCTGTACTGACAGGATGTCTGACTTTCAGATCACCGGTTGCAATGGGGCCATCTATAGAAGGGATTGTAATATTTTGATCCCACTCTATTGCAAGCAGCTGTACCGATTCCCCGGTATATAACACAAGAAGCCTGTATTGATTGGGAAGCCAGTTCATATCCAATTTTGCACGTATGTACACTGCTTTGGTTCCCTTGTTGATGATTTCCCAATCGAAATCATCGGTATCTCCGGGATTCCAGTTCCCATCAATGATTTGCCCTGTTCCTTCTCCACCTGCTTCTATTTCAACCGTACCGGCTGTGAATGTGTTTACCTGTTCCGGTGCAGTGGCGGTAAACCATGCTAACGTTGTTCCTCCGACGGTCATTATCAGGACAACAACGATTAGAACCCATGTAATCCATCTTTTTTTCATAATCCGTCTCTCCTTTCATTCATGATTCCTTATAGCATCATGAAGTTACTCCTTATTGTGCTACTACCGGATAAGGATTTCCTGTCCAAGTGTCAACAGCGCCATTGGAACTTTGGATGGATTCGAATGTTGTAGACAGTTTAAATACCTTGCCTTGATATTGATTATCAGTCTCCGCTCCAGCTAATTTTACTTTGATGTTCAGTTTGACTGTTCTGGCCTCTTGAGTTGCACCACTGTATGTTCCGGCGATCGGATCGTTGTAATACCATGTATTATCATTTAGAGTATCTTTAGTCCATGCTGCCCCATCGCCATAGAAGGTCCATGTTACAACAGTTTTATCCGTCGGATTAGGAACAAATATACTGCCATCCTTGTTATACCATTGTCCTGTAATAGTAGCTCTTAAATAGATGCCCTTGGTTCCGGTATTAATAATAGTAAATTCTTTTTCTGCTTCATCACCGGGGTTCCAATTCTCAGCCATCGCCGGAGTAGGGAACTTAGTTTCATTCGCTGAAATTTCCACTGTTCCTGCAGTAAATGTGTTTTCAATGGGTTCCGTTGCATCGGTAAACCATGCCATTGTCGCACCGGCAATCAATGAAGCCGATATTGCGATGATTAAAATGCTGATAAAAATGTTTCTTTTCATAACGTTCAATTCTCCTTTAAATTTTTATTTAATCTGATTTGTTTTATTTCTGACATTGCGCATACTTATTTTTTGTATATGTCTGCATGCACCGCTATATAAATTGTTTCATCGTTATCCAAGGATGCTACAGGGATCTCACTACGTTCATCCGGCCCTTCTTTCCAGTTGGTATAAACGGAAGAGACCTCATAGGTATATTCTGTTATATACGATGATCCATTTATATATCCTAATTGCCCCGGAGAATGTTTTTCCGGAGGTACCAACCCGGGATACATGTGAGTGAGATTAAAGCTATAGGGCGAATCAGTCGCTACCTTGATATACAAAGTGTCTTGTGTGTTCCACACCAATACCTGACCTGTCAAATTATAGTTACTGCCTTCATATAAATTGATTGACACCGGGTTGACTTCTGTTCCTTGACCCATGTTGTATACGAAATACTTTGCGTTACCACCGGAAAAAGGTGTACCGTCTGCCCATGCCGAGCCGACCTCAGTGTAGTCTCCCGGTTCTTCAGGATCCTCAGGATCTTCAGGGTCTTCAGGCCATACTTCGTTGATAGCGCCATTTGTGCATTGAACCGCTTCAAACACTGCCTTGAGCTTGAATACCTTTCCTTGGAATGTATTGTCTGCACCTTCCCCGTCCAACTTTACCCTAATAGTGACTTTAACTTGCCTTTCATCTAATGTAGCTTTTGAATAAGTACCCGGTAACGATTCGTTATAAACAATTTTGTCACCTACTTTGACCCAACCCGGGTCGGACGACTCCGGAACAATTTCCCATATAACGGGATTTGATTCAGGATTCCATGGTATTATTCCTCCGGGTAAATACCATTGACCGGTGATCTCTCCTCGGATATAAGCGCACTTGGTGCCTATGTTTGTAATGGTATATTCCTTGTAAGCTTCGTCTCCAGGGTTCCAGTTTTCCTTGACAGCGTCAGGGGGACTTACAGTCTCTTCGGCTGAGATCTCAACGGTTCCTGCAGTAAAAGTATTTTCGATAGGATCTACTTGGGCGGAAAACCATGCCATCGTACCTCCGGCGACCGTCACTGCCGAAAAAGCAATCAGCAGAACGATCCATAATACACTTCTTGTTGTCCATCTTTTTTTCACGGTGAACCTCACCTCCTTTTAAAAATGATTATGTAAATGAAACTTACATAAACTGCTTTAATAATGATTGTAATTCACTGTCTGCATTTGCTTTTTCACTGCCCATTTGTGCTTGATCATTTTTGCCGTTCTGTATCCAGGTATTCTCGTTTTGCTTGGGGCTTCCATCCTCCAGATAAACCATCAAGCTTTCAAACATTGTGACAATATAATGCTTCTTGACATCAATCCGTTCTTGCAACTCAGATGATTCCTTGTCATATTTAGCTTTGAGTTCTTTTACCTCACGAACCATATCCTTGATTTTTCGCTCTGCGTTTTCTTGAATAAAGGCAGCTGTCTCCTCGGCGTCATCCTTCGCATAGCTTAAGAACAAATCGTTATCATTTTGGAAAGCCGGTTTGGTATCCCTACTCTTAACTTCTTGTTGCAATTTACGTTCTTCTTCACCGAGGCGTTTTACAATCTTTTCTGCTTCCGCCACTTTAGCTCTTAATTCATCAAGAGTCAGCCGGTTGGAGTCTTCACTGAGTTCTGTATACATTCTGTTATTATTGTTCATATCTACTCCTCCTCAATTTGGCGGATTGCACTCATTTTTTCTTTCAGTTCTTCTTTTAGCAATGCCACAGAGTGATCCAGTTTCTTCTCTTCGATTCTTTTTTCCTCTATAATGCTCTTTAAATCCTGTTCTAATTGCTTGATTTGCATTCTGTAGTTGTATACCTTGGTAGTCCACTGCAATTGAGATTTCGTTACAATGTCCGAAATCGCTGAATTTACATCCACTCTTTTTGCCGGCTTGTCGCTAAGAACCCTGTCAAGAGATCGAATTTTTGCTAGCTTTTGTTCAATCTCCAGGTTGAGCTTTTGTAACGAATTCGTAAGTTTTGTTCGCTCTTCCATTTCGTTTTGTTCAGTTTGATCAGCAATCAAATTCTCAGACTCAGCCGGTGGTTTGCCATGGTCACCAGGTTGATCAACAACCCGGTCATCAGGAGCCGGGGTTACCGGTTTTGATAAGACTTTGCTCATTCCTTCTTTGATTGAACTTTCTTTTTTCACATCGAACTCCTCCTTATGAGCTTCCACCATTTGGGTGATGTTTTTCACCGGTTGCGTTTCAATTACGCCTTGTGTTTCGTTTTTCTTTTTGCTAATATTTTTTATGATCTTAATGATTTCCAAAAGGATGATAATGGTTAACGGTAAGATAACCAGCAAATAGGTTCCAAGCCTTGTAGATGCAAAATGGAGGAGATAACCAAGATAAGGTATTGTAAAACGTACTTTACCAATCACTTGTTCCGGCATCAGTCTAGCCGGATCAGCGATGTCGTTGGCGTCTCCTTTCGTAGTAAAGCTTAAGCCCTGTTTATCATGAACTTCAACAATACGGTGGGTTGTTGTGGTATTTGAGCTAGCTGTTGTTTTAAATGTAACAATATCACCGGTTTTAATGTCTTCCGGTTGAATACTCTTGACGAAAACCACGCTACCTGTGTCAAAAGCCGGATTCATGCTTCCACTTAAAACAATGTATGACCGATAGCCTCTATACGGAGTTTTGTTGCCATTAATCTTGGATTGAATCATGAACACGGTCATAAAAGTCAAGATAAGCAACAAAAGTATAAACACAATATTTCCTATAATCTTTATTACCGGTCTGAATGCAGCCTTCTCTTTTTCTTGTTTCATATCTGTAGAAAACATGCTCATACCTCACTCTCCGTCTCTATAGAAGATTCACTTTCAGTTTGATCCGGTTGTTCACCTTGAAGCTCTTCCGGTTCAGGTTGACCTTCTTGAAGCTCGTTAGCATCCGGTTGTGTCTCTTGAGGTTGTTCCTCTGTTTCGGGTTTGCTTTCTTGTGAATCCTCTGATTCAGGTTGACCTTCTTGAGATTCCCCAGGATCAGGTTGTGTCTCTTGGGGTTGTTCCTCTGATATGGGTTTGCTTTCACTTTGTTGCATTTGAGCATGTACAGCTATATAAATTGTTTCACCGTCTGCCAAAGATGCTACAGAAATCTGATCACGTTTATCAAGGTTTTTATCCCACTTAGAATAGATGGAGGTAATGGTATATGTATATTCTGTTATATATTCAGATGAATACTGATATCCCAAGTTTCCCGGTGAATGTTTCTCCGGAGGTACCGCCCCGGGATACATGTGTGTGAGATCGAAGCTGTAGGTCGGCAAAGTCATTATTTTGATATATAAAGAGTCTTGTGTGTTCCACACCAAAACATGACCTGTCAGAATAAGATCCGCTCCTTGGTATAAATTTACTTCCATCGGCGCCTCTTCCGTCCCTTGATTCACATTATATGTGAAGTACTTTGCGATTCCGGTTGAGAAAGGGATTTCTCCGGCCCATGCTGTACCGGTTCCGGCAGGAGGTTGAGGTTCTTCGGGTATCTCCCATGTGCCGGCAGTAAAAACATTCTCCAATGTAGCACCGGTGGAAAAGAATGAGTAAGTGGATTCAGAGGTGAGTTGAAATACTAAACATAGAATAGACAATAATATGATAAACAGCTTGATTGCAATTCGGGCGCTTTCTTTCTTACCTGGAAATTGCCCGGTAGCAATCAGCAATACAACTAGTGCTATAACTGTCACTATCCAACCTGCCACACTACTACTTCCTTCCAATCCTACTTCGGTAATACCAGAATAACACCCCACTCTCTTATTACTCTCTCAATGAACTCTCATTTCACTCTCATTTTTGATAATTTTTTCAAAAAATAAAAGTCCCCTTCTTTTTAAGTGAGGACTTTCGTTACTTAGTTATCGTTATATAGCATTGATGCTTTTTATCAGTACAACCGGGGCATCCGGGCAGGTTCTCTCATATTCATTTTTGATTCGATTAAACACCAGATCAGTATGTTCCATCTCCAAATCGAATAATAAGATTAGAAATTGATTTTTGCTCCATTGACATGTAATGTCGGTCCTTCTAAGTAAACTAAGCAAAACTTGGGTCACCTGGTTCATGATCGCATTGATCGGTTGGGAACGATTTCCGGGAGTATCGTTTGGAACAACTGTCATCAACATAATATAGGTCATATTATATCGATTCCGAAGCCCATCTGTTTCTTTTTTGTATGACTTCATATATCGTTCATTTCTTTTTCTAACCATATTGTATATAAACACAAATGTTTCGAGATCACATAAACATGCTCCCTGTGTATCAAACTTTGCTGATAAATCTTTTAAAATATCTGATAATAAAACAAAGGAATCCTTTTTCCTGTTTTTTATGCTCCTGTATATGGCATTCATTTCAGCAGTAGGCAAAATACCTGCTTGAGTATAGAGCTTTTCAGTGGCCTCTTCATAATGAGACAAAGCCTTTCGTGTCTGATCCTTTTCCAACATTGCCTTTAAATATTCTTTATGTATGTTTGTATCATAGTAATCGACTAAAAGTGCTGCTTTAGACACCTCGATGATATCGTCATAATAGCCTTGTAATTGATACAGATGAATCAATGAGTCAGTGGCTTTTAAATACAGATCATGGTAATGGGTTCTGGCCTTTTCAATATTCCGGTCATTGTTGTTTTCCTCTAAAAATTTGTTTTTGTAAAGAGCTAATGCCTTTTGGAAACAGTTTATTGCATCATCTCCCATTTTGAAACCACAATGACAAAGTTCTTCGAAAACCTGTGCGTCAAAATAGTGATTTTTAGTATTGCAACGATAACCGTCTTGCTCATATACAATCACAGATTCTTCATTATCCGTATTCAGTTCATCCAGTATCTTTCTTAGACGATAGATCAAATTTTGGAGGACCTGTTTAGGGTTGTAATTATCATCTTCTGAACAAATGCATTCAGTTAGATAGTCTACTCCTACGATCTTACAATTGTTTGCTAGCAAACAATGAAAGAGCTGCCAAAGCTTTTTTGAACGTTTATATTTTACCGATAGATTTTCCCCGTCTTTCTTTACGGAGAACGAATCCAATGTTACAATTTCCAAACGTTTCATAATTCTTGGTATTCCTTTCTTCTATCTATATTACTGTATGCCAAGATAATCTCTTTTTGCTATAGAATATCCCATCTTGTTTCTTTTGGCTATTTTTATCATATACTTTATATCAACGCTACCATCCGTTAACAAAAGAACCCTAATATAATATTTCTTTTGATATGTCTTTAATTTATTCAAAATCATATCCGACCAAGCTTTATGTTGTTTTTCAAAAGAAGGATTTTCCCAGCAAACCCCATCGAGATAGTCCCTTGAATAAGATGCTACATGCTCTATTCCATTGTTTTGTACAAACAAGCACCGAGAGTTTCTTTCTCGAATCATTTTTAATAATTCGATATAGGCATGGATTTGCTCAAGTTTCACACGACCTTCAAGGAGTGGATTTTCCAAATCTCCCACTGTGTCCAAAAACAAACCGTCATATCCTTGCTCTTGTAGCAGCAAATCCGCTTGGTTAAGCAAATGTGCTTTCCACCCGGGGCTATTTAAGTTCATGTAATAAGTGTTAAATGTTTTATTGATGATCGGTTGTTGATTTACCCATAAAAAATCTGTTTGCAATGATTCAAAATCTTCATGATAAGCAGGCAGCTCCATAATGCTAAAGTAAGCCAGAACAATCACACCGGCTTCCCTTAAAGCAAGGATTTCTTCTTGGGTATGACCTTTAGGTTCAATGATAACAGCATCAAACACCTTTAGTTCCTCTACATAACCGGAGCCATAATACACCATAATATTTTGTATCTTAAAAAAATCCCTTCTCAGTGTCATCTATTTTTCCACCACAACTTTTTTTACATTTTTATCATTCCTATATTGATACTCTGTATAGACACTGCATGTCGAGCAAGAGTTGCCATGGGCTTCACAGTTGTTGATTTCAAATTCCCAGCAGAATTGATCTGTTCGTTTATAGGCAGGACAATCCTTACAGATCCTTTCCGATACGCATCGAATTTCATAGCAACTTCCTAAAGGCCTTCCTTTGTATAACGGATTGGATTGTTTCTTTTCCAACCAATACAATAACGCTTTGGCAAACACAGAATCGATCCCCGACCCGCCTTGCTTTTTTAATTCTTGTATGATCCGCTCAAAGGTAAGCGGTTTTCTATAGATTCTTCCTTTGAACAAGCTGATATAGTACTGAACCACTCTTAATATGCGAGCACCTTCCGGAATATCCTCACCATGTAGCCCTTCCGGATACCCTTTTCCGTCCGGCTGCTCATGATGATACCGAATGCACTGTTCCATTATCTCGTCTGACAATAATGTTTCAATAATCTGCGCACCATACAGCACATGGTTTTGCATGGATTGGTATTCTTTCAAAGAATATACACCTTCTTTATTCCATAAATCCTCCGGCAAAGCAACCAAACCGATATTGCTTAAAGCCGCAGCTCGCCCATATTTTACTGCCGTCTTGGAATCCACATTAATTTCCTTGCACAGCATAGCGGTGTATCCGCTCATCAGCTCTGAATATCCCACCGTCTGTGGAGAAATATCATCCATGAGCCTTACGATCTCCATGAGCTGTCTGAAATAGTTTTGTTTTTCGGTTATCCTTTTGTATGTACCGGTACCTTCGCTTAGCTTCATTGTTAATAGTTTTAAAAACTTTAATCGATATTCTTGTAAGTCAGGATTTTTTAAAGAATCTTCATAGCATAAGACCAATATACCGAATTCACTCCTGACAAATACATAAGTTGAATAAGAAATCCTCAAGCAGCTTGGTATCTGATGAAAATTGTTCGATTTTAAATCCACCAAACGGACATCAACATCAGCAAGACTATCTATGATAACAGTAAGATTTTCGATTTTCACCAGTTGGCTCTCTGTCTGCGGGTTGAAACCTGTCAACCAAGTATGCTCACAATAATGATTGGTTATGCTACAGTATATGACAGCATCACTTTCGGAAGACAGCTTAATCAATTGCATACAATTTTCATTTGAATCATGGGTAAAAACCGGGTTTTGATTAGGCTCATCCATATCGGATTTCGATATTAGGAGATCCTGTTTGTGCGAGAGTTCACTTAACACCTCCCCTAATTTTTCAGTCATACTTTGAAACGACGGCTCTTGGAACGCATGGTGTTTATATGGCTTCAACACCCGAAGGATTCCTATAGAATCCCCAAGAGAGACATGAATAATGTAATTTCTGTTTTCCTTGATCAAGGACGGTGCAACAAAGTTCTCAACCGGTAAAACAAAAGGAGGATCATAGTCTTGCCTTCCGTAGGGAAGCATGCGTGAGTAACCGACTTTCAAAGGACCTTTTATTTTCTCTTCTTTGTTTAAAACGCACTCCAACTTGTATTGACCCGTGTTTTCATCCGGTAGGTACAGATAATATCCATCAGCTTCAACATAGTGTTTTACCAGGTCTAAAATTTCCGTTAAACTCTCAGGACCAACATCCTGTCGTCGAATTCGTTCAAATTGGTCTTCAAGCTGTGTAAAATGATCACTTGGATTCTTCCTTGCTCTGTTTTTTAAAAACAGCCCAACTAAAGCAAATAGCAAAAAAATCGCTAACGCCAAGAAAAATAACACCTTATTTTGACCACCGACAAATAATATAAATTTCATAGGATCCTCTTGCTTTTTAATAGATTCATAAATCATTACTTTAGATGTGTAGAAGTCTTAAAAAATCACCTTAAAAGTAGAGAGATAAAAATGGCAAAGCACAACACTATCCGCCTATAATCACTTAAGTCTTAACATGTGCGAACTTATCATTTTACCTTATATATTAAATCATTACACCATTTATCCCTATTTGTCAATAATAACTTTATGTTAGGGCGCAGCACAATATTCCGAGTACAAAGGGAAATACAGCATTTACACTCTGATCGATATGGCCCCGGAGCAAAACGGCTAAAAGGCAGCTTTTGTTTGCCTTTTAGCCCGGTTAAACTTCGTCATTTGTTTCGAATCATATCTTATCCTACAGATCCAATCGAACCAATTTGTTCTCACATGCAATAAATCCGTTATGACCCGCCTTGGCAAAACAGGTCACGCTCGGTAACAACCACTGTTTGGTAATATGTTGATCTTGATCCAAAACCAACACATTGCCTACTTTCCCAATCACCGCCAGCTGATCATCAAATACACAAATATTTTTTATACTGTCATTCACACTATATTGCCACAAGTGATTTCCTGACCTGTCAAAGGCAAGAACCGATCCTTTGGAAATGCCTGCATAGATAATGGAATTATCATCATTAAAGCATACTGTTTGAACTGTACCTCCCAAATTCTTTTCAAAGACGGTCGTACCGATTCCTTTATCAACGGATACCAGCTTAAGGTTTTTGGCATAATTCATACCGCACACCATTAACACCTTTTTATCTTCTGTTATGATGGCGTGTGAATTAATTGTGCTCAGCCACATGCCCACCAAGATGTTTCTTCCGGGGGTACCGTTTGTTTTGAATGGTCGGAACACACCGCTAGAAGACGTTTTGGCACCTGCAGCTAAAATTTCCAATTCTCCGTCTTGATCAATGTCGGCAAATTCGATGATATCCGGTACGGTAGCATATACATAAACTGCATTTAGCAGCTTTCCGTTTCGATCATACCATCTTAATTGATTATCTCCGCAACCGGCAAGAATGGTTGTTGTTCCATTTTCGATGTAGTGTCTGATCTTCACAACACGGGGGTACTCATATTCCCAACTGTCGAAAAGAGTGGGTATTCTAATTGTTTTGGTTTCCCATAATCGATTGCCTTTCATGTCCATGGCAATTAGCTTATCATGACCATACCCCACCAGAATCATTTTTTCTTCCAAAACCACATCAACAGCGTGGATGTCCTCTCCTAGCAAGACTTCCCAAATCAGATCCGAAGAAGAAAGCAAGATAAGTCTTCCCCCCTGTAATGCACACAAAACTTGATTCTGTTGAACAGGATAGATTCCGGTGATATTATTGTCAAATGCAAACACTTCCAGCAACGACTCAATGGAAGCACCTTTATCTGTTCCTTGATCCACATCATG
>CALCRE010000078.1 GCA_937894465.1 uncultured Clostridia bacterium | reverse complement strand
AGAAGGCGGATATGAAGGAAGTGATGCCCCATTGATGTCCGGTTTCAAAGGCCCATTTAAGAAAGGCATTGACAAGACCATTCAAGAGTATTTTCAAAAGAACTATGAGCTTTTAAAATAAGCAGGAGATGCAAAAAACCGACAGATCGATGAGTATGCTTCCTTTTTTTGTATTTTGATATAATTTATTACAGTTAAAAAGCCAAATGAAAGCGAGGTACATGATGAAGTTTTACACCATCTTAGGTTGGCATACAGGGGCAAATATCTTAACATGGTTCATAGCTTTCGCCATATCAATATTATTAAAGCCTTTTTTGGGCAGTAATTTACACGAAGATGATCTCATACCTCTCTATATCTTTTTATACATCGTCTTTTTGGTGCTATCCTTCTTTTATATATCCGTCAAAGGCTACAAAGATGCAGAGGAAGAAAAATTCTCAATCATCAAATGTTTGTTTTCATGTATCATTGGTATGGCCGTGAGTACATTTATCATGTCAAGGGATCCTTCAGGTGAAACATCTCTAATTGTTTTATTATCCAGTGTACCGTACAGCTTTGTTTGGTATTTCGACGCATTAAAACAAAACCCCGGTTTATGGATCGCCATTCTGCTTTTGATCAACATCCCTGTCTTCACAATTTATTATGGGATCGGAAACATACAATACAATAGACGGAATGCAAAAAAACAAATTACCGACAGTGATTCTTTCAAATAGAGAGCACTTAACTTGCTGACAAACACATCAATCTGAGTTTCTCGCCTAGGAATTCACCTCCATTTTTTGTAATGTTGGATAACAGATAGAAATCTATGAAAGCGAGGCACATCATGAAGTTTCACATTATCGCATGAATACCATGGCCACGCCTTCTTGGGAAACTTTGAGGGACATAGAAACTGTTTTTCTCACGACTCGTACAAGAACACATATCGAATTATTTTGTTGAAGTTGCTAAAAAACTTTTATATAAAAAAATGAAAGGAGCGAATTATAATTCATTTAATTCAACACACATTATGCTGAAAAAGAAAAATACGACGGGTTTTAAAAGAGGCATGACAATCATGATGATGGTCGTTACGGCTTTAAGTATTTGTTTTTTTATTGGATGCGGTGTTCAGTCGGTGGGCCCCGGCGATGAAACAGGCCCTAAGGGGGATACCACGGAAAAAATAACGGATTCCGTCGACAAGACAGAGGATGAAAAAGAACCGATACGAAAGGATCAACCCATGAAGATTCGCATCGGCATCATGCATCCGGTTACCCCTTCCATATGGCGACGGAGTGAAACAATTCTTCAAAGATCAGTTTAACGTTGAGCCGGAGTTTGTTTATTACAAAGAAGAAAATGAAGACAATATCAAAAAAATCATGGAAAGCGAAGATCGTCCGGATTTGGCGCTGGATATGCTTGTATCCACAGGTTATGAGTTAGGTGAAAACGGTGCCCTTTTGGATTTGAAAACCGTTGAAAACCGGCTGCCTAATTACTTGGGGTTATGGGATAATCAACTGGAGAAAGAACTTTTAATGAGAAGCATTACAAAAGAAGGATCCGATTCATATTACACATTAATTCCTCGTGTTTATACCCGGCCCTACGGTGGATGGCAGTACAATTCTTTATTCGAAGAGTATGAATATGAAGTACCGGGTACGATTGAGGAACTGTATGACTTGGCTGTAGCACATAAAGAAAAGACCGGGAATGCGCCCATTGCCATCAATGTGTATGGAAACAATCCGGCCACCGACGATCTTTTCGAAGGAATTGCAACGGCATTTGGTACCACAGCCTTTCTTTTTGCACACGATAGCGACGGCAATTTCATTTCTCCTGTTTTGGATGAAAGATGGTTCGATGCATTGCGCATGTACCATTTGTTCCGAAGAGATAACCTTGTTTGGTATAGTGAATACAATTGGTCTGCATATAACAATTTAAAAAACAACTGTATTTTTACATACGGTGTATCCACTTCAATGAGAACAGATAATTTAAACAGAGTATGGACGGTTCCGGTAGTAAATATCAAATCCGATACGGTGGACAAAGCATCCTCTTTGGCCGTAACGAATGCAGTTTACCATCATATCGCTGTTTCTAACTATTGTGAAGATGAAGTGACGGCAAAAATCCTTGAAATACTGGACTTTTTGACCACAGAAGAAGGTATTGAGCGGGTCTATTTCGGCGAAGAGGGGAAAACATTCGAAATCAATAAAGATGGCAAAATCGCATATAAACAACCTATCAATAAATCCATATGCCCTATTTTTACCAACACTCAAAGCAAAAGCCTGCCTTATCGCTTTGAAACATACGGGCTGGATCATTATTTTGCATTGAGTTATCCGGATTGGAGTACCACCGCTCACAACACATCGTTTCAAGCCTGGGTGGATTTGAATGAACTCAATCATGATAATCAGCGGTATTATAAGCTGATTTCCTATTATTTTCTTGATGACAAGATCAATGAAAAGGTGCAAGCGGTGGCCGCACGTGTGGCGCGTTTCACCCATGACTTTCTAAATTCCGGTGCAGATTACAATGATTATATTAAAATGGTTGAGGGATTGAATGAAGATGGGATCCAAGATATTATCGATTACTATAATCGAGATCGCTGACACTATATATGGTAAAAACTTTTATGCTTTTGACAAAAAGAAGCAGGTTGTCGTGCAACCTGCTTCTTTTAGATCATATCATATTTTTCTATATTTCTTTTTTGTTTTTACGTCACCTTTAATCCCGATTGCAATGCCTTGTCTAAGGTTACTAAGCTTAAAGTATTGTCATCTGAAGCCGCTAAAATCATGCCCTGAGACTCAATGCCACGGAGTTTCACCGGCTTTAGGTTTGCCACAAGGATCAGATTCTTTCCGATTATTTCTTCAGGTGTGTAGTATTTGGCGATTCCGGATACTACCTGACGAACTTCATCTCCCATACGAACCTTTAATTTCAACAACTTGTCAGCACCTTCCACCTTTTCAGCTTCAATGACCGTCACGGTCCTAAATTGAATCTTGGCGAAATCATCAATTGTAATCAAAGAATCTTCCTGTTCTTTTTTCTCTTCCTTTTCTTGATGATCTGTTTTCTTACCGGCTTTCTTTTGCTTGGAAAGATCCTTACCGGTTTCTAGCTTACTCAAATCCTCCATCTCTTGTTCGAGATCAATTCGAGGGAATAAAACAACGCCTTTTTGAACCCGATTTCCGGATTGATATCCTCCCCAACTGTATACACTGTCCCATTGGGTTTCCTTCGCGTCTAAAATACCCAGTTGTTCCCAAATCTTCTCCGGTGTTTCCACCATGAAAGGTTGGATCAAAACCGAGACAATTCTTATGCTTTCAGCAAGATTGTACATCACTTGAGCCAAACGTGGTTTTTGACTTTCATCTTTTGCTAAAAGCCAAGGTGCCGTTTCATCAATATATTTGTTGGTTCGAGAAATGGCTTTCCATATTTCAACCAAAGCAGCTGAGAACTCCAAAGAATCCATCTTTTCATCCACCTTTGCAGGTGCTGCTAAAACTGTTTCCATTAAATCTTGGTCAAAATCCCCCTCTGCACGCTCATCAGGTATTATACCGTCGAAATATTTATCGATCATCGCTACCGTACGACTGACCAAATTGCCCAAATCATTGGCCAAATCGGCATTGATTCTTCCGATCAACGCTTCGTTGGAGAACAAACCGTCCGAGCCGAAAGGTACTTCTCTGAGCAAGAAGTATCGAATGGCATCTAATCCATATTTTTTAACCAATACGACAGGGTCCACTACGTTTCCTTTAGACTTGGACATTTTGCCCCCTGCCAATACAAGCCATCCGTGACCGAAAACCTGCTTGGGCAATGGTAATCCTAAAGCCATAAGCATAGCAGGCCATATGATGGTATGGAATCTGACAATCTCTTTTCCCACCAAGTGCACATTGGCAGGCCAGAATTTTTCAAACAAGGATTCATCCTCTGAAAGGTATCCTAAAGCAGTGATGTAGTTGGATAATGCATCGATCCAAACATAAACCACATGCCCCTTGTCAAATTCAACCGGAATACCCCAATCGAATGTAGTTCTGGATACACACAAGTCTTCCAACCCTACTTTCAAAAAGTTATTCATCATTTCATTTCTTCTGGACTCCGGTTGTATAAATTCCGGGTGTTCCTCGATGTATTGAATCAGAGCATTCTGGTACTTGGATAATCTGAAGAAATAGCTTTCCTCTTTGGTCAATTCCACCGGGCGACCGCAATCAGGACATTTGTTGTCATTTAACTGCGTTTGAGTCCAGAAAGATTCACAGGGTGTGCAATACCATCCTTCATACTCGCTTTTATAGATATCTCCCTGGTCATACAACCGTTTGAATATCTTTTGCACTGCACGTTCATGATACGGGTCGGTGGTCCTAATAAATTTATCGTTGCTTATCTTCATCAATTCCCAAAGTTTTTTAATACCGCCTACAATATTGTCCACATATGCTTTGGGGGTTACGCCTTTTTCATCTGCAATACGTTGGATCTTTTGGCCATGTTCATCGGTACCGGTTAAGAACATGACGTCAAATCCTTTCAATCTTTTATAACGCGCCATGGCATCCGCTGCAACCGTTGTATATGAGTGGCCTATATGAAGCTTATCACTTGGATAATATATTGGTGTTGTAATATAAAAGTTTCCTTTTGTCATTAATGTCTCTCTCCTATTTGTGTCATCATTTCGCTTATTATATCATATCCATTAAAAAACAACCGAATGGTTACCATATTTTAAATCCCTTTATGTATCGTCTGACAAAAAACTTCCATGGCCCTAAGTAAAACTTGATGTTCTCATTCATCTTCTTGTAAACATAATACATATTGTTGAAATCCTTTGTATTCCGCTTCATATCGGCAAAACGGATGGAATAGAAGGCTTCAGTGGCCTTCTTCAGTTCTTTGTTCACCGATTTGATCACAATATGTTTTCGATCCGCCAACTCATAAAGTGTCTCACCCTGCCTGATCCCCATACCGGCCATCTCCAATAGTTTCAACACCCGATTATAATAGAGTGTGATACTACGATTCGGAGATTTCTTCCGATCCACCAAAAGCTTCAATTTCGTCAATATGATTTTTATCGGATACAGTAAAACGAGTAAGGGTAGGATCACATACAGAAGAATTTCCTTCCATGGTATTTTAACCGTATCAGGTCTGTCGTAATCATCACCGAACATGTCTTCCCATGATTCAGTGTCCGGAAGTTCAAAATATTCCTCCGGAGATCCACCTTGCCAATCCCAAATTTCTTCATCGTCCGGTACATCAACAGGTCCTTCACCGGTACCGCTTCCTTCTCCCGGAACCACCTCTCCTACAATGGAGGATGTCGGTTCGAATGTGACCCAACCCACTCCTTCGAAAAACACCTCCACCCAAGCGTGACTATTTTTTTGAAGAATTGAGTAGATCTTGCCGATCCGGTTTTCATCAATGGTAGCAAAACCTTCAATGTATCTTGCCGGAATCCCTAAGGATCGGAGCATGACCGTCATGGCCGACGCATAATAAGTGCAGTACCCGCCCTTTCCTTTGAAAAGAAAGTACTCCACAAAATCTTCCGATGCAGGTACATTACCCGGAGATAGTGTATAAATGTAATTTTCTCTTAAATGAGTTTCGATAGCTTTTGCCATATCATATCGATTTTGCGCATTGGTACTTTCCACAATCCTTTGGGCAAAATCCCGAACCTGATCTGTTATGTACTCCGTTTCGGTGTATCGATCATATATATAGTCGTACTTTTCCTTGATCGGTGCATTCTCTTCTTGCTCAAGCCACTCGTCCAGCAAATTTTTATCCAGCTGCTGCAACAAGTATTCCGACGCAGGATTTGACATGTCGAAATATCGATATTTCACCGTGTAGTTTGTATTCTGCACAACATTGAAGGGGAAGTACAACTCATTATTGTTGTTGATACGCACTCTGGAATCATTTTGTTTGGCCAATTCCACATAAATCATGTTATGGGGATAAAACAATGTATTGGTCTTTAGTCCGTAATGAGTGATTTCCACTTCTCCTTCTTTGAAGAAACTATCGTAATCCGCTCTGTCCAATCGGAAGTTAAGAGCTTTCATAGCTTCATTGAATACTCTTCTTTCTGAAAAAGTCGCATCAGTGACATAATTTCCTATATTGGTGCTCCGAAGAGTAGTGGCTCTTCTTAAGCCGGGCCTCCAAGTGTTTCCAAGATACCGATCTTGAATGGAACCTTTTAGATATAAAGGGATTTCACTTTCCACGATCATGGATAAACCGTCCTTTTCAGTTACATTCCCTCCTAAAGTACCTCCGGGTTGATAACCGGATGTTTGCAAATTGAATTCTCCTCCGAATTCAAACTGCTTATCCTTGACGATGTTCCATTCCTCCAACTTCTTTTCGATATTACGAACAATATTGTTCATCCTAGATGAGCGATCCTGTCGTGGTACTCTGGTAAGTCCGAATGCTCCTAATCCAATAATGATCACCAAAGGTACGACAAATGCAAGATATTTTAATTCCAAGTTCTTATTTTCATCTTTCAGATAGGACTGCCCTTGTTTTCGGAAAACCATCAATGCAAAAAGTAATAACAAAACGATGACTGCCACCAACATTGGTACAAAACCGATCACCTGCTGATTTAGAAATGGAATGATATATACGGGTAGCGTCAAAATGAGCAAAGGAATCATCCGTATTTTCCGTATGATGAGTATGTAACAAACCAAAGAAACCGCAATGGAAATTAATACTGCAGAAATATTTAAAAATGTTTCGGTGTCCCTTCGCAAGGATGTGAGAGATTGCCAAATCCATTTCCCATAATCATACATGGTTTGTTGAACAACGTAAACCCTGCCCCCTCTGTTCACAATGACCGTGAATGTAATCACCGCAATAATAGCCAAAACAAAAGTTAACCAAAAGGATTTTTTGTTAATGGACATCACTGTTAACAAAAGAATAGTGATGAAGCAGACCGGCATTATGGTCAAATAATCTACAGGAATCAACAAGGTTATGGCCAGAGCACCTGTAGTGACAACCGCATACAGGAAAGCAAGAAAAATGACAAGAATTTTATTACCCCTCTTTTCGTTCTTCATACATCCTCCTTACCCTTGTAAAACTGTGCCGATTTCATCGGCAGTAGACAAAGCAAACACGGTTATCTTCTTATTCCTCAATATATCAATGCTGGCTCTGTTTTGCTTCTTGACCTCCGGCGAACCGAGCAGAGGCGAAACAAGAATCACATTGATACCTGCGGTTTTCAATTCAACGATCAAATCCATCAAGTCTTCCGACAAGCTTCCGGATACAATGATTACATCCCGAGATGCAAAGTTTCGGGTGTAGTAGTTTCTTACCATGTTTTCAAAGGACAAGGATTTATCCATATCCAAAACCGACATGTAATCATAGTAATGATCAAACTCTTGTTTATTAGTGATAGTACGGTCGGTCATATTCGGATCATTCATCATCACCTTGCATGTGATATTCTTATTCACTACATGATGTGCTATGGAAAGGGTTGATTCCAAAACAATATCTTTTGCGGACAATTTATCCTCATCCTTGTAATGACCTGTGTCGATATCCACATACATTAAAACTGATAAATCATTCGGATGAGCAAATTCCTTGACCAGAAGCTTATCTTTGGAAGCGGATGCTTTCCAGTGTATCTTCTTAAAGGGAACTCCGGGTTGATATTCATCAATAGACTCGATCTCGGTGTAATCTTCCAATATTCCTCTTTGTCCGGAAACTGAAACTTTCTCTTCCACATTGCCTTGTACTGATGAAAAACGAGCTAAATAATGGATTTTAGGTAAAACATAGATGTTTTTCGCAGCACTTTTTTGAGATGCCTTCAAAGTAAAGAAACCAAAATAATCAGTCAGCTGAAATTCCTTGATACCGATATTAAAACTGCCTGTATGACTACAGGGGATTCCTTTTTCAACATTGTATTCCTTTCGGGGAAACAAAAAGTTATAACCGGTTTGAAACAGTTCTCGCCCGATGTAGTTATCCATATAGAAATTGGTCTGTACGAAGGGATACAAAAAAAAGTCTTCATTATATAGTTTCAAACGGTAATTGACGTTTTCTCCCCTTACCAC
>CALCRE010000077.1 GCA_937894465.1 uncultured Clostridia bacterium | reverse complement strand
TTAATTGATTGATTTCGTTTTTTCCCATCAGTTGTATAAAGCCTTTTTATCAATATCATATACTCCGAATTCCGAACGGTTGAATATTTTGACGTATTCTTGTAATCCTGCGTTGTATAGAGCATCAATGTAGTTGCTCCACTCGGCATTGATATCCGCAAGCTCACCTTTGAATGCTTTGTTACGAAAATCGTTTGCCACAGTCATAATATCAGGATTGATTTTATCTCTTAAAACGATGTACTCGTCATACATTTCGTTCCCCATGTATAAACGATTAATCAATTTATCCGGCTCTAAGGAATAATTTATGAACCAATCGTTTTTGTATTGGAAGTCATATAATTGCATGAACCATTCACTGACCATGGACCATTTTCTATAGTCTATTAAGAATTTATCAGTAGCAAAGATTGATTGGATGGCATCATTGGCATATTTTCTTGGAATTTTACTTTTATCCGTTAATATGACCGCACTTTTATATGGCTCACCGGACCACTTGTAGTGAATACCTTCTAGACCGTAGTAATAACGATAAAATCCTTCATCGTTAAAATGAGTATATTGAAGTAGTGCCAATGCTCTTTCCAGCTTTTCATCCGTGCAAGTGTGTCCGAATGTCCAGGTACCCCAAGGACCGTCCCTAAAGGGTAGATCTACATATCTTTTGTTTCCGCCTTTTCCTTCCGGACCTACAATAGCGGGAACAACTACGAATTGTGCTTCAGGTGCTTTTTCTAAAAAGCCTTGTGGAATTCCCATCTCAATTCTTGGCGGGCTGCCGGGATTCATGTTGAACCAGGTATCAAGAGGGAAGTGCCCGTAATTTCCTGTTAGTATTGCGCTATAAAAGTTACCTCCATAATCACCACCGGAAACGTCAACCATATAGTTCATGTATCCTTTGGTTAACATTTCGTTGATGAATACCAAAAAGTCTCTCCAACCCGGTAATGCATAGGAGGGAACATAGTTGTCTGATGTTTCGTCGTAATATAGCCATGTGGTGTATGCGCTGGTTATCCCGAACATTCCTGTATAAAGATCAGTCCAATGGCTGCCGTAGGATGGCCCGGTCAACGGCCACATGGCACCAAATGTGTCATCTACACCGTTCCCGTCCGGGTCATCTTCTGTGAATGCCCTGAGGATATCTAAGAATTCTTCGTACGGAAAAACGTGGTTACTCAAAAACACTACATCCTCCGATGCCTGTTGGAAGGATTCCGCAGTAATTTTTACTTCTGTCAGATCAGAAATAGGGTACCCTATATTTTCCAACCAATCAAGTCTGAAACAATTTGTATGGTACCAGTAATTGTTTTGCGCGTAGCAAAATGACAAGCCGTAATAATGATCAGGTTCATCTTGTATGTGGTTGACTTTGAATCCGATGGGGTTACCTTCCAGGATACTGTAGTATTCAGGAAGCATGGTTCTTATTTGTTCTAATGAAATGTTTCTAGTTAATCCTTCATTATAAGCGCGAACAGGATCGTAACCATTAATGTATCCGGTATCAGCCCAATCTCCGGCTGCAGCCATCATGGTACACTGTTCTGCGTTATATGCATCAATCGTCCATACATTTAAATCAATATTAAATTTTTCCTCAAGTTCAAGCTCATCCCATCGATCTGCATCGTAGTTGTGAGTAAATCTGACGAGGTATGTAAGTTCCAAACGTTCTGCAAAGGGATTTTGCATCTCTGTTGTCGATGCTTGTGTAGTTGTAGCGGCTGTTGATTGTGCAGATGTTGTAGATTCAGCTGTGGTTGCTGATGTTTGATCAGGTGTTATGACTTCGGTGTCGGAACATGCAACTAAACACAACATAGTTAGTAATAGTAACATTGAGACTATTCTTTTCATGTTCAAAAAACCTTCCTTCTTTTTGATTTTGGTGCTAACGAACATCAATTTCGTACATGGGCCGATGTAACTACCGAAGAACCTATATCACCTCCCTCGCTGAAGGAATCATACCGCCAAATAACCTATTAAACCATATGGTAACTAGAAGGTAAATATACATAATTATGGCATGTTAAGAGGCAAAAATAAAAAATTATTAACATGAGCCTGTTATAAAAATTGCTGATTCATCTTCAATCGAGTATACTTAGGATAAAAGTTATACATTATGTACGAAGAAGGGAGTCTGTTTATGGAGATATCACAATTCAAGAGATTTGACATGCTGAAAAAGCCTGTCAGACAGAGACATTTTCTAAGACCGCTGACATGGTTGATTAGTTATCCTGCTGTTTGGGCTCATCGTGTAAAAATAACAAAAGTAGAAATGCAGGGTATCAAGCCGCCATATTTGCTGTTATGTAATCATAACGCATTTATCGATTTCAAGATAACTACTGCAGCGATATTCCCCCATCGTGCGAATTATTTGGTGGCCATCGACGGCTTTATAGGCCGTGAATGGCTTTTAAGAAACGTCGGATGCATTTGTAAACGCAAGTTTACAAACGATACCGTCATGATCCGACATATGAAAAGAGTTGCCGATAATGGTGATGTTATCGTTCTTTATCCCGAAGCCAGATATTCTCTTTGCGGCACAAATGCGATTCTCCCGGATTCACTGGGAAAGCTTGCGAAGCTGCTGAAGATTCCTGTTGTCACATTAATTATGCACGGGCACCATGTGAATTCCCCTTTTTGGAATTTTGGAGACAGAAAAGTCAAGCATATGGAAGCGGTATTAACCCGGTTGGTAACAAAAGATGAAATCAACACATTAAGTTTTAGTGAAATTAATGAAAGAATCAATATGGCTTTTCAATATGACGATTTTGCTTGGCAAAAGGACAAGAACATCCGTATTAACTACCCCGACAGGGCGAAGGGCTTGCATAAGGTACTTTATCAATGTCCTCACTGCTATACCGAATATCGTATGATGTCCGAGGGAAACAAGCTGATGTGTGATCATTGTAAAAAAGAATGGTGTATGTCCGAATATGGCGAGCTGTCTGCTGTGAATGGGAAAACCGAATTTTCCCACATTCCCGATTGGTATGAATGGGAGAGAGAGCAGGTGCGACAGGAAATTGAAAGCTGTGCTTACAGGTTTGAATCCGAAGTTGTTGTCGATTCCTTGCCTAATGCCAAAGGGTTTGTGCACTTGGGAAAAGGGACGCTGATCCATGATGTGAACGGTTTTTTATTGGAAGGTGAATATGAAGGGAACCCCTATTCTGTAATATTCAATGCAAAGTCGCTTTATTCTTGTCATATAGAATACAACTATCTTGGGAAACACGGGGACTGTGTTGATCTAAACACCTTAACAGACACATACTACATATATCCGAAATGCGACAATTTTTCCGTAACAAAAATTGCTCTTGCTACAGAAGAAATATATAAGATGTGGCGAAGTGGGCTTGTACCTTCTATCCCTTCCGTAAAATTTCAATAAAAGTGGTTATGGAGAAGCAAAAACTTTGTCAAGACGGGAATATTTTTGTGACACAAAAGGAGTGAAATATATGTTACCTAGGGAAAGGGTATTTACTGCATTGGATTTTAAGAAACCGGATATGGTTCCTGTGGAATATTGTACAAATCCAGTGGGCTTTTATGAGCATGGAGACAATTTGAGACAACTATTCTCCCTATATCCTGCTGATTTTGGCGATGCAAGCAGTATATATGTAAAAAGCCCGGACAAAGACTGCTTTGACAGTGACGGCAGATACCATGAGTTTAAGGTGGATGAATGGGGGACGGAATGGGAATATCGCATATACCTGATGCGGGGACATCCATTTAAACGCCCTCTTGATGATATGGAAAACCTAGCCGGTTACAAACTGCCCCCTCAGCCGGTGCCCGAGCCGGGCACGAAAGAGTTTGCCTTGTTCAAGGACAATTTTATAAATCATAAGCAAAAGTTTTTTAAGAAAGCCGGATGGGTCGGCATCTTGGAACAAATGATCGCATTGAGGAAGTTTGAAGATGTTCTCATGGATATTGCCATGGATACTCATCAGATCAACAGGCTTGCAGACATGCTGACGGACTATCACGCAGAGACTATTCACCGGTTGTTGGAGGCGGGAGCAGACGCTATAGAGTTCGGTGATGATTACGGTACACAGTCCGGTATGCTTATATCTCCCGAACGGTGGAGACAATTTTTCAAGCCAAGGTTGGCAAAACTGATGCAGCCCATCAAAAACGCCGGTAAAAAGGTGCTTTTTCATTCTTGCGGCATGGCTTGGGACATTCTTGGGGATTTGAAAGAAATAGGGGCGGATTCCATATGGCCTCAGTTGCCGCTTTACGACATGGATGAATTGGCGAAAGAGTGTAAGAAGTTAGGACTTGCGGTAGCCATTCATATTGACAGGGCATATACCATGACCCATGGTAGTCCCGAGGATGTAAAACAGGCGGTGGATGCGGCATTTAAGGCTTTTAGACCGGATTTGGGCGGCTCCTGGTTTTATATTGAAGTGGATAACGGTTTCCCGTTTGAGAATATTGAGACCCTGGTAAAGTCCGTGGCTAGATACCGGAGCACTGTCGGAGCATTTTAAGCAAGCAAGCCGGGTTTTATGTAGAAGAGGTGATATTCATATTCGGATATCACTTCTTTTAAGTAATTCGTTAATCACAACCATGTTTGGACGGATACTTCATCATTTTTGCTATATTCTCTAATTTGAATTGCAGTAAGGCTTCGACTTTGAATATATTTTTCAACGTCTTGTTAACGCTCTCATTCGCATCGAGTAGGTCATCTACGGAACATCCAGGTATGCAAATAACTTTTTGGATTTTATCACTTTCTGCCTTTATGAGTTGTGCGATCATTTTCTCTTCTAATGCAATGGATTCTAGCAAGCAACCGACTGCCTCGCCCGGTGAATGGCTTTTGCGATCTTTATGCTCACATTTATCTTTACATTTTTCTTCTTCTTCTTCTTCATCTTCCTCGTGGTCAGTACATGTATAATACGATACCTTCAGATACGGTACTTGTCTTTCGTTGTTACAGTCTGCCGAGTAGAAGGTTAATAACGGCGTTGAGCTGTGTATGCAATCAAAACCCAACTTCAATCCGCGGTTCAAGCATGCGTTGGATAGCCATGCCCCGACAATCCTCGTTATATCAAATGAAATGGTTTCCTTGCCTCCAATGGGAGAATCATTCTTTAATCTGCAAAGACAGTCCGGTTGGTTTTCGTAATTCGTATGACAATCAAATTCATCTTTTAAAGGACACACATAAAGGTTACAAAGTTGTTCTTTGCAATAATAGCCGGCAGTATGCAGTACAAGCTCTGCACGGCATAATTTTATACCGTGAGGAAGACATCTTAGATCGAAACCTATAAAGCTGTTGTATACACACCATTGGCATTTACCCACATACAGATATCTGCCGGTCAGATTCTTTTTGTAACATTCATTTGAAACCGTTAAACTACGATCAGATGGAATAATTGTTACGTTCATTTGTTACCCCTTTCTTCGTATGGTCTAATATCAATATATGTAGGAGGGTATAAAAACGTATCCAATAAATAAAATTATGTAAACAGCATCATATTCTCTTGATCTGCATAGTATGAAAAGGATGATACATTGTTGACTATGCTTAAGTATGGAATAAAAGAATGTAAAGGAAGGAGAAAAAAGATGGGTATACCGGTTGAATCACCATCTAGAACCATTATAGATAGAGCGCTTTCCGATATCTTTGAATCCATTGCATTGGTAGAAGATACTCTTGACAGCATTTTAAATGCGCAAGGTGTAAAAGTCCAAGAAGAGGATTTGGAGAAGATTGAAATAACAGATAACAATATTGAAATGAACGATTCAATAAAAGCTTTATCGAAAACAGTTTTCAGGGTGAAAGCATTGCTAAGATTCCAACATGAAAATGTGATTGAACTGACAAAATTATTGGCTTAAAACAAAAATCGATAGGTGAAATAAAAATCACTTTTTAGATATCTCAAAACGTCGTGGTATTTTTTAATGTCCTCATTTAACTTTTGCTTGCTCTAAATTTCATAATGTTATTTATTCCACCTTCAGGCGACCGAACAAGAGTGGACTACACCGTCTGCCTCCACTGTTGTACATAGGATAAAAATCTCTTGGGTTCATCCACCGCATACCAGTAGATGCCCATATCAAGCAGGGCAAACAATGTGTCCTTGTCAAACTTATAGGGTAGAACTTCCAAATCCAATCCTCTGTTTGTCACTTCCTTGACGGCATGTTCAAGGAAGGAAGGCTCCAATTGATAACGCCAATCGGTAAAGTTCTCCAAGTCATTCAAGTGTAATTGTACCTGATCCAATCCTTCAAAGTCGTTTTGAAGGGCGGTATTGAATTTATCCTTGATTGCTTGGCCTTTTCCTCCGATCCAAAGCATGGTTTTCATGTTTTTTAAATATTGCTTCATGGTGATACAGTTTTGTTGATTTTTATGGGTGAATATAACTTGCTCTGCCAAATGGTAATCTTGGATCATTTTTGCCAAAGCCGAAAGATCCACATCCTTTAGATCCAAGTAAACCAATCGATCCGGATATCCGGTCATGGCTTGTAAGGTTTCTTCCAGTGTGGGAACCTGTATCCCTTTATATTTATCATCAAGCTTCGATCCGGCATCCCAACCTTTGATCTCTTCCAATGTACATTCGGATATCTTCTTGTTTTCAAAGGATTGATCTGTAGAAGCGGTTCGATCCGGAGTGTCATCATGAAAGGCGATGATCACTTTGTCCTTTGTCGTCCTTATGTCCAACTCCGGTATACCCCCTAAGTCCCATGCATACACAAATGCTTCCATTGTATTCTGGGGCATTTCCTCATTGGTGCTTTGGTGAAACTGCCAACAAACCTTTTGATCTTTTTTATTCATCATGAAGTTACCTCAATTGCTCTATCAAATGTTTTATTGTTCGTTTTCAAGTATATCGATTCTAAGGAAAGATATCAAGAGTGAAGGGAAGGAAATGATTTGGCACTATGGGGTTATATAATTATCAAATCTTATAAAGATATCAAAGGGATTTATAAAATTATCAAATATTTTTAAAATGTTTCATGTATACTATAGGTAATGAACATTTGCGAGGAATAGTTTGTATGATTGGTAGCCGTGCTAAATTTCATTTTGACAACATCTATGAGCAGATGAACCGAAAAATCGGTCCTTATGTTCTCTATCAAATAGGGGACTTGTGTTGTGAGCCCGGTTACATAGTGGAACCTCATCGGCAAAAGGTGTACGAAATCAGCTATATCGTCTCCGGTAACGGTGTATTCCAAACCGACGGGGTTAAGGTTAATGTCAGTAAGGGCATGCTATACATCAACAGAATCGGGGAAAAGCACGAAATATCGTCTTCGACCGGAGAACCTTTACGATATTTCTATCTAGGCTTTACATTTGCCGATTCATCTGAAAACGAAATTGTTGCAAAGCAAAAGAGTTTTTTTGATGATCCTAAAAATCGAATGGTGGACAATGCCATCGGCATACAGGATTTATTCATGAAGATGTTTACCGAAATGATCGCCCAAGATTCCTTTACCGAAGTAATGCTCGAAACTTGTATGCAACAAATACTGATCAAGACTTGTCGAATATTCAGCCAAAAAAAGTATCATACCTATCGGATCAATAACGATTACACGGACCAAAAGTTGGTATATGACATTGTCCATTACATAGACACCCAAACGGAAGACATCCGTGATCTTTCCGGACTAAGTAAGATATTCGGATACAGTTATACCGGTATCGCACAAAAGTTTCTATCCGTGATGGGAGAAACTTTAAAGTCCTACTATTCCAAAAGGCGGTTTGAAAAAGCCAAAGAGAGCATATTAAAAGGGAACAGTATTACCATGACGGCTGAAATTGTTGGGTACAAGTCTATCCATGCATTCAGCAGGGCGTTTAACGACCACACCGGCATGACGCCTACCGGTTTCAAGAAGTGGGCGGAAGCCAACAAACAAAGTAGTTTATAAAACCACAACGGTTTTAACAATTGATCGAATTGAAAGGAGCAATAAAATGAAAGTAGCAATAATAGGATGCGGGACTATCGCCAATTCAGCGCATATTCCTGCCTATATGAAGAACAAGGATGTGGAAATTAAATATTTCTGCGACATTATACCCGAAAGGGCTCAGGCTGCAGTGGAAAAATACGGATGCGGCATAGCAGTGACGGACTACAAGGAAGTTTTAAAAGATGAAGAGGTGGAAGCGGTTTCGGTTTGTACCCCTAACAAAGCCCATGCATTTATATCCATTGATTGCTTGAAAGCGGGCAAAAATGTGCTGTGTGAGAAACCTGCAGCTAGAATCTATAAGGAAGCCGAGCAAATGCAAAAAGCACAGCATGAAAGCGGTAAGGTTTTAAACATCGGTGTTGTCAACCGTTTCAACACGGCAGTCAACAACATCAAAAAAATTATTGACAGCGGAAAGCTCGGGGACGTATTCCATGTATATGTATCTTTCCGTGCTCACCGGTCCATTCCCGGATTAGGTGGCGCTTTCACCACAAAGGAAATCGCCGGAGGCGGAGCCTTGATCGACTGGGGAGTTCACTTTTTAGATATCGTCATGTATTGCTGCGGAGATCCGAAACCTTTGACGGTAACCGGGGAAGCCTTCTGCAAATTAGGCAAGGACATGAAGAGTTATGTTTATGAGTCCATGTGGGCAGGACCTCCGAATTACGAGGGGGTTTATGATGTGGATGACTCTGTCACCGGATTGATCCGTACAGACGGTCCTGTGATCACCGTAAACGGTGCTTGGGCGCAAAACATCGGTGAAAGGGAAATGTATATCGATTTCATGGGAGACAAAGCAGGAATCCGTTTGCAATATGGCGGAGACTTTACCGTCTACACCGTGGAAGATGGAAAATTGGTTAATTATAAGCCGGAAAACGAAAAGAGCAACATGTTTGAAAATGAAATCAATGCATTTGTGGATTGTATCAAAACCGGTAAGAAATTACCTTCCCACATTGATACCGTGATCATTACCGCTAAGATCATGCAAGCTATTTACGATTCTTCAGAGCAACATCGTGAAATTGTATTGGAGTAATGATATGATAAAGATAGGATTTATTGATTACTATTTAGACGAGTGGCATGCAAACAATTATCCGGCATTGCTTAAGGAAGCATCTGACGGGGAAATGGAAGTTGCATATGCATACGCTATGATCGACAGCCCCATAGGGGGAATGACCACGAAGGAGTGGTGCAACAAATATAAAATACCTCAATGCCTGACCATAGAAGAGCTGATTGAGAAAAGCGATGTGATTGTTGTGTTGTCTCCGGACAACTGTGAAATGCATGAAGAGCTTTGTCAATTGCCTTTACGATCTAAAAAACCGGTTTATGTGGATAAAACATTTGCACCGGATAAAGAGACGGCTATAAGGATATTCGAAATTGCACAACAATCCGGAACGCCTTGTTATTCTACATCAGCTTTAAGGTTTGCCGCAGAATATCAGAAAATTGATCCTGCAGGGGTTCAAATGCTCAACAGCTGGGGAGGCGGTAGCTTTGAAACATACTCCATCCATCAGTTGGAGCCCATTATGATGCTGATGAAAGCACCGGCAAAAAGGATTATGAGTAACAAAGGCAAGAAATGGCTGTGTATGACCATAGAGTTTAAAGACGGAAGAGTAGCCACCCTGTCCCAAATGGAGGACGGAGCACCCTTTATGATGAACGTATGCTCTGACAAGGGAAACAGCGTTGTAAACGTGCAATCGGACTTTTTCAAGGCATTCATTGCGGAGCTGGTGAAGTTTTTCAAAACCGGGGTTGTACCGGTCCCTCATGAGCAAACCGTAGAAATCATGGCTTTGCGGGAAAAAGGAATCCAAGCATTGCAATGCCCCGGTGTATGGGTGGAATTATAAAGAAGAAATATTGAATTTAAAACGGAGGATTTTTAATGAACTTTAAGATAGGAATCATTGCCGACTGGCTAAAGCTTCCCTTTAAAGAAAGCATGGAAGCTTGTGCAAAAATGGGAGCAGACGGTGTTCAATTGTATGCTGTAGACGGAGAAATGGCACCGGAGAACTTAATCGCTTCCCAAATTGCTGAAAAGAAAAAAATCATCGAAGGAAACGGATTACAAGTGGCAGCTCTTTGCGGTGACTTGGGCGGACACGGATTTGAGCGTGCAGATGAGAACATTAAGAAAGTGGAAAAATCCAAACGTATTGTGGACTTGGCATTGGCATTAGGAAGCAATGTGGTGACCACTCATATCGGTGTTGTCCCTGCGGATGCCCAAAGTGATACTTATAAGATCATGCAGGAAGCTTGTAACGAATTAGCTGAATATGCCCACAACAACGGTGCTTATTTCGCCATCGAAACCGGTCCGGAACCTGCATCAAGGTTAAAGGCATTCTTAGACAGTCTTGATTCGAAGGGCGTCGCTGTAAACTTGGATCCTGCCAATCTTGTCATGGTGACGGATGATGATCCGGTTCAAGCGGTATACACATTAAAGGACTATATTGTCCATACCCATGCAAAAGACGGGATCATGGTCAAGAAAACAGATCCGGCTATCGTATACGGCTTCTTTGCTGACGGTGGAATAGGCGATTTGAGATTGGAAGACTATTTCGAGGAAGTTCCCTTAGGACAAGGATATGTGGACTTTGACAAATACTTAAAGGCTTTGGATGAAGTCGGGTTCAAGGGATATTTGACCATTGAGCGTGAAGTTGGAGCAAACCCTGCCGCAGATATACAATTGGCAGTGGACTTTTTAAAGAGTAAATTTTCTTAATAAAAATCAGTTATTAATGAAATATTATGTGGCAGGAAACCTTCTTCGGAAGGTTTTTTGCTGTAATCTTGCCAGTTCTGTAAGGAACAAAACGAAAGATACTATCAAGAAACATAAGAAACATTGCGATTATTTAAAAACTCTTCCTATTGACGATGCATTGCATGGAAGCGGTCCATCTTGAAAACGATGCTAATGCAGTTCGTTACCATGATGTAGAAGATGCATTGAAGGAGTTGAAATGATGACACTTAATATCGAATTGACGAATTAATATAAGAAGGATATAAACCATGTGCTCACAGGTGACCAGCGTAGACGCCGTGATTGATATAAAACCTGAACCGGAATCCACAGCGAGTTGCTTGACAAATCAATTTCTGATTCTTGATATGATCATGGTAAAATAGTGGTTCTCTCTTCATTGTGGAGACATACTATAAACACCACTGGATTTTAAATAAAGCAATACTGTTACTTCATGTATCGCTTTAATTCTTTGTAGAAATTTTCTCGTGTACCGGCCATAATGACCACGACCATATCACCATTGTCAAGCTGAGAAATCCTATATGCTAACTCATAATTTGTTCGGTTGTAATAAACATCTAGACTGGAAATTCCGCTTAAGTCACCGGTTTTTGCACTACCGATATGAGGATTTTCACGGATGCGATCTATTGATTCTCTAAATTATTTTTTCAATTGCTTGTCTTTGAGTTTTCTAAAGTACTTTTCTGCTATAGGTGTATATGTGACAGGAAGCATTACTAGGCCTCCGTTTCTTCATCACCAAAGATATCATTTGTCGGATCAAAATAATTTGTTGACGCGGTTTTTGCGATCTCGTCGGCTTCTTCAATGATTTTTTCGATAGCTGGTCTAACCATACGATTCATCTTTTTGAATTCTGTTAATAATTTTTCTCCGGTATAGCCTTGCTTTATCAAATCTGCCAGTATCTCTTCGGCAAAAGCGGGATCTTCTTTTTTAACAGGCTTAAGAATCAACATATCTTTTGAGCATATGCATTCTAGTTCTTTATCTAAACCCAGAGACTCAAAATACTTTGCAGGGATTGTTATTTGTCGTTTACTTGAGATACTGATTCGACGTTTCTCCATTTGCGTATCCTTCTTGTTTAATTTTGCTGATAACATAAGTATACGCTCCTTTCTTTTTAAATATTCGTGTAAGGAAACCAAGAATTCTTACATGTATATAATAAAAGAAAAAAACGAAATAGTCAACTAAACCATATAAAACGCATTGAGTTCTTTAACCTGTTTATGCAATATGGTGTTATAGACATAGAGGAGTTCATCAAGGTGCGTCAATTCAAGCAATAAACTTTATACAAGAACACGGCAGCTTCTGCCCGGGTGGTTGTACCTGACGGATTAATGCTGTTATTGGATCCTTTTGTCAATCCTTCCTCTACCAACAATGCAATACTGTCTTTGGCATAATCAGCGATTTGGTTTTTGTCTTTAAATGAATCCAGTACGGATAGATCCGCATCTGTGGTTAAATAATGGTAAGCGGCAAATAAAAAGCGTCTTTTTTACCCCTCCCATACCTGATAATATTG
>CALCRE010000076.1 GCA_937894465.1 uncultured Clostridia bacterium | reverse complement strand
TTATTCAGCGCTCACATCCTCACCACTCCGGGATACGCTTTCATGCTGACCGGATTGGATTGCTTCGGCACCAACACAGTGGCTTTGCGTCACAAAGGAGAAGTCCAAGGCAAAACTTTAGCCGAGCTTTTACGTGAAAAAGGCTATACCTCCACCTGTGTAGGATTTCAAAATGCAGCAGGACGGGGCTTTGATAAATACTTGGAGTTTTCAGGGTGGGGACCTAACGAAACCGGTCGCTCTCCCAAAGCGCAAAACTTAAATGATGTAACCATTCCGGAATTGAAAAGATTAGCATCTCAAGACCAACCATTCTTTCTTTTCATGCGTCATATGGATCCTCATTCCCCCTATTTGCCGCCTCTGCCGTACAAAAACATTTTCTATAACAAGGATGAAACCGATCCTTCCAACAAATCCATGGAACCGGTGAAAAACTTCAAACCCTTTGGCGATTACATCATGTCATGGGTACCGGAAGGATGCACCGACAAAGATTACGTCATTGCCCAATATGACGGTGCCGTTGCCTATATGGATGCTTGCATCCAAAACATATTCGACACCATCGAAGCATTGGGAATCGAAGAAGAAACCCTCGTGGTTATTACATCGGATCATGGCGAAACATTGTATGATCATGATTGCTTCTTTGACCATCACGGTCTATATGATCCCACATTGGTGGTACCCTTGATATTCAAGTATCCCGGAAAGGTACCGGCAAATACGAGAATAGACGACTACTGCCAATTGAAAGATGTCATGCCCACCATTTTAGATTTGATGGAAATTGATCATGAATTGAAGTTCGACGGCAGAAGCTTGGTTCCCTTATTGTTTGGGAAAGAAAGAACACCGGAGCCGGAAATGTACATCACTGAATGCACATGGATGAGAAAACACGGCTGGCGTACTCCTGAATGGAAGCTCATCTGTTCATTGGAGCCGGACTTCCACTTCAAACCTGAAATAGAGTTGTATAACTTGATTATTGATCCTGAAGAAAACAACAATGTGGCAGAACAACATCCTGATGTGGTGGCTTTCTTGAAAGGACGCATGGAGCAGCATATTAAATTAAGAGAAGAGCAAACCGGAAATACCGCTCCCATATACACCAACTTAAATTGGGCAGGCAACGGAAAATCTCCCTTTAAATCTTCTCAAGAAGCTTATGATTCCATGTATATCGGAAGCATTGCCAGTGCAGTGAAACTACAGAAAAAATAAAGCATTCGATACCAAGGAGAACATTCTTTTATGTCTATGATTACAGTTATAGGGCGCGGGCACTCTGGTACCCGCGCCATTTCCCATACATTGTCCCAAAGCGGCGTCTATATGGGGGCACAGTTGAATAAATCCGGAGATTTGATCCCCCCGGGAGATATGTACGAAGCTTGTCGGATTATGGCAAAATACATTGAATACAAAGGCGGTTTGCAATGGGATTTTTCAAAATTGCATACCATGAAAATAGATCCTTTGTTCATTAAACATTTGGAATTGTATTTGGATTCGGTTCTTAAAAACGATTCCGAACAAAAAGGATGGAAGATTCCGGAGACCACATTGATCTATCCTTGGATTCTTCGTCTATTTCCGGATATTAAGTACATCTTTTGGGTAAGAGATCCCCGTGACAGTATTTTAGGGGCTCATTTGACTGATGATTTGGAGGACTTCGGTGTCAAGTACGATAAATCCGATGATATCTACAAAAACCGAGCCATCAGTTGGATGTACCAACGTCAAATTGTCAGAGCCACTCCTCTGCCCCAAAACAGGATATATGTCCGCTTTGAAGATTTTTTATTGAAACAAGATGAAACATTAAAACGATTAGAAGAATACTTAGGATTTCCTTTGGCCAAAATTCCGGTTCGAACCGAATCGGTAGGGCGATGGAAAACACAGGGCTGTCCTGTGGATCCTGAATTTTTTAAAGAAGAATTGATTGATTTGGAGTATGAACATTCCTTTTGAATCATGAATAGAACAAGAGGTGACCTAAATTGAAAAAATGTTGTGTAATCGGTATGGGTCCTATAGGCAATACCCATGCAACGGTCTATGCCGGTTTGGATTTTGTGGAACTTGCAGGAGTGTGTGATCTTTTGCCGGATCGAGCGAAAAAAGCCGGAGAAAAGTACGGTGTACCTTGGTATACCAATGCACCCACCATGTTAAAGGAAATACAACCTGACTTTTGCAGTGTGGCAACAGGTGGATATGAATACGGAAGCGACCATGCTCTACCGGTGATACAAGCGTTAGAAGCCGGTTGTCATGTACTTTGTGAAAAGCCCATATCCAACGAGTTGGAACCTGCAAGAGCCATGGTTCGAAAAGCCAAAGAAAACAACCTTTGTTTGGGCGTAGATTTCAATCATCGCTTCACTCCGGCGGCTTTCAAGGCCAAGGAATGGCAAAACCAAGGGTTGCTGGGCGATTTGTTGTTTGTCAATATGGCACTTTGGATCGGCAAGTTTCAAAAATTGGAATCTCCCTTTTACCACTTGAAAGCATTAAATCCTCACAGCGTAGACATGATGCGATACTATTGCGGTGATATTGAAAAAGTTCAGTGTTTTGCCATGAAGGCACCGGGAAGGGATATCTGGTCCACCGCTTCTTTTAATATGAAATTTGCAAACGGCGCTGTAGGACACTTGACCAGCAGTTATGACATAGAGCGGGGACACCCTATGGAACGGTGTGAAGTAGCCGGAACAAAAGGAAGAATGGTCATTGAGGACATGTGGAGAGAATCCACATTATATCCTGCCGGTAACTATGAAAAACGAGTATTTACCAACCCGGTCTTCGGTGGGTATGAAGGATTCTTTGACACTTTCAAAGCCCGTATCACCGCATTTGCACGTCAAATCGATCAAGGTGTTTCACCTGATGAAATAGACGGATCCGGCTTAGACGGTTTAAAGGCCCAAACAGTGATACAAGCAGCCATTGATTCCATCAAAACCGGAAAAGTGATTGATATAGAATATATTTTGTAAAAAAATATAAAAAGAAAAGGAACCATATGCAATTTTTAAGCGAACAAGATCGATTATATATTGAAGAACTGGCCCAAAAGGCTTGTGATGCCATTATGGAGATCTACAACACAAACTTTGATGTGGAACTAAAGAAGGATCAAAGTCCTTTGACACAGGCTGATCGAAAATCAAATGACATTATTACAAAAGGGTTGGCACAACGCTTTCCCGATTATGCCATATTGTCTGAAGAATCCAAAGATGATTTGTCCAGGCTGGACAATGACTATTGCTTTATCGTGGACCCATTGGACGGTACAAAGGAATTTGTCAAACGAAACGGAGAATTCACCGTAAACATCGCTTTGGCATACAAGCATCGATCTGTGTACGGATTGGTGGCGGTACCGGTCACCGGTGAGTTTTTTACAGCTCAAAAAGGAATCGGTGCTTTCTATCGAAAAGACGGAAAGACTTCAAATTTGACTGTATCCGATCGAACGGAAGGTTTGGTCATGGTGGCAAGCAGATCCCACCCTTCGGAAGAATTACGCATTGCTATGGAAATAAACGAGGAAAGGCTCGGCGATACCATCAATGTCGGCAGCTCTTTGAAAGGATGTATGATTGCAAAAGGAATTGCTGATATCTATTATCGTTTCGGATTGACCAGCGAATGGGATACCGCAGCCATGCAGTGTGTGGTAGAAGAAGCCGGAGGCGTATTCAAAAACATGGATGATTCCGATATGGTGTATAACCGTGAAGACATCCTAAACAGAAAAGGCTTTTATATCCTCAACAACCGAGCAAATAAGCTGAAGTTATCGAAATGATTATAATAAAATAGTTCAAAAGCAATATGGAATGCTATGTAAATAGAATCGATCAACATTCGGAAGTGGTGAAAAGCTTCCGAATGTTTTATATAAAATTACTACAGAAAAATGTACTCCTTTTTGTAGGGAAGTAAGTATATTTCTTTATATCGAACATTATTAATTGTTTTATTTATTAATCTTCATTTCATTATTCATATTTACTAGATTGTATTGAGTATAAATCATAATATTCTTTCTTCATTCGCATTAATTCCGCATGAGTGCCTTCTTCGACTATTCTACCGTTTTTTAATACAATGATATCATCCGCAAATTTTGCCGTCGCCATACGATGCGTTATATAAATTATATTATTTGCTGGAGTTACCATATTTAGATAAACATCATATATCTTCTTCTCATTATATGCGTCCAAAGCTGATGTTGGTTCGTCGAGGGTAATTTGATAACGATTATGAAAATGCGTCCTCGCCAATCCAATCGTTTGTTTTTGGCCAATAGAAACATCTATATCACCAAACATCTTACCAAGTACCGTATTAAGTTTTTCCGGCATAAAATCAATAACATTATTTCCACCGACTTCTTGCATTGATTTATATATTTCTTTTTCCATTACGCTTTTCTCAAATGCAATGTTTTCCCCTAAAGTCATATCGAATATCGAATAATCTTGAAAAAGTGACGAAAACATAAAATTATATAAAAATTCTTTTGAGTACTTGTTAAGTTCTATACCATTTAAAAAAATAAAACCTTTTGTTGGTTGATACAACCCAAGTAATAATTTTACAAGAGTCGTTTTCCCCGCTCCATTTTCACCTACAATAGCAATTTTTGTTCCGGGGCCTATTGTAAAAGATACATTCTCTAAAACTTTTGATTGACCATTAGGGTAAGAGAACTCAACGTTTTCAAAAGACAATGATTTAAATTCAAAAGATGACTTTTCAGGATATAAAACTATATCGATATCCTTGTTTTTTGTATCTTCATTCAAATTGCTGAATGCCTCGTAACATGGATATATTTTCGTGCCTCTATTGGTCAGATCCACAATAGTAGAATTTAATGAATTTGTATATGCTGACAAGTTTAATATAAGCGAAAATAAAAATATGATGTCACCGATTTCCCAATGTGATGTGAGGAACAAATAAATTGCAATACCATAACATATAATATTGCCAATATTATTTATGATCAAACCAATGCTTTCTCTTATACTGTTAAAAATAACTTTGTTTTTATCGCGTTTGTAAATTAAATCTCTATTATATTCTAATTTGTTTATGAAAAAGTCTTCACAGCCGAAAACTCGCATTTCTTTCATTGCCGACTTTGATTTGAATAAACCCGATACATAATTAAGTGTTTTATATTCTTTCAGTTGATTCAACCACATTCCCCAGTTTGTATTGCTTTCGTTGATTTTTATAAACAAAAACGGTAGCTGAGATAATACAACGATAAAAAACAAGACTATACTGTATCTGCCTATAGTAATAACCATCAAAACTACTGTGACAACAATTGCAATTAGCCTTATAAAACTATCATAACACCATGAAATTTCATTTATACCGTTCTGACACATCTCTATTTTTTTATAATGCGTTTCGCTCTCGAAATTTTCTAAAGGGACGTCTTCTATATATTTACTCAAGCGGTATGTCATATAATTTCTAATTTTTTCTCCATTTATTTCTTTCAAATTATACGAGAAACTTCTGAACGCAACGGCAACTAAACTCAAAACGGCTTGACCTACAATAATATATATAATCGTGAAGTTCATAACTCTTGTTTCGATTATATCGTTTATAGAATTGGCGTAGTATCCATTGATTAGGGCATTAATATACGAAATCAAGTTCAAAAATAAAGTTGTAAAAGAAGAATAAATAACATATGTTCCGGACACTTTCCAATTCAACCTTACGCTCCATATCAGAGTTTTTATTTTATTTTTACCTTTAACCTTATCTTCTTTTCCACTCATATTTTTCCGCCCCTTTTAAACAAACCATCTAATTCATTATAATTCTCTGCATTTTCTGGCTTTTCAAAATTGTCATACATGGTTTTTTGTATTTCATACATTTCTTTATATATTTTATTCAGTTCAATTAAATCGTTATGTGAGCCTGTTTCGATTAAAAAACCGTCCTTCATGACAAATATAATATCACAGTTTTTTACATTTGAAAAACGATGTGATATTATCACCGTTGTTTTATCCCTGAATAGATCTTTATATATCTGAAACATTCGGTGTTCCATTTTAGCATCCATCATCGCGGTTGGCTCGTCCATGATAACTATATCACCGTCATGATATAATGCTCTCGACAATGCGACTTTTTGCCACTGTCCCGCAGATAAATCTATTCCGCCAAATTCCGGACTTAAAATTGTTTCGATTCCGTTTGGTATTTTATCTATAACCGACATTAAATCTACATCTTTTATAATTTTGTTTATTTTTTGGGGGCTTGTATTTTCGTTTGTAAGCGTTATATTTTCCTTCATCGACAATTTATAGTGAATAAAATCTTGAAATAAAACCGTAAAACGCTTTTGCAATTCATCAACT
>CALCRE010000075.1 GCA_937894465.1 uncultured Clostridia bacterium | reverse complement strand
AAATACTTGAAGAAAAAATCAACACAATCATTGATATTGAGTATATCCCGGTTTCAATGTTCAACACGGGAGAAATATTGAAGAAGCTTTATTCCAACGATAATGTAGATGTTATTGATTACATGCCTCGGGAATTAGAGTCCTACATCCAGGATCTGAACATCGCTGATTTGACAGATATCCTACCGATATATTATCCGGAATTGTTTGAACCGGGTATTGACTTAAATGATATCTCCACGAATGGCAGGATCTATAAATTTCCGGTCATCACAGCATCGGCTTTTCTTGATCGTATTTGCCTTATCATAGAACGGGAATTTTATGAATCCGCCGGGCATCCTTCTGTGAAAACAATAGAGGATGTTATTGCTTTATATGATTACGGAACAGAACATGAAAACAAAGAAGGTGTTACATATTTAGATGGAAATGCTAACCGATATTTCTTATGCCCGACCCCGTACTTTCTACAAGCATATCTTCAAGGTAAAGGTTATACCCTATTGTCAAATGTCGGGTTATATGCTGAAAAAGATGATAAGATAATCGACTTGCTTGAAACTGATAGGATGGAGAGTCTGTATTCTTCCTTAGCTTATATGTATAATAAAAACGCTCTATCCGATAAAAATTATATGTACGGTGGTTGGCTACCCGTATTTACGGACAAAATACCTGGGATCAGTATGTGTCTTGTATCTAGTGGTGATGTAACACACTTTCCAATGATAACAAATCCGGATGAATTCAATCGTTTGTACAAGATTATGTATATAGGAGGTTTTGAGCCTTACTCATATAAAACGTTAAATACAAGGATGATTATTTGTGATAACGGTAATGCGGATCGATCTGTGATTGCATTACGATTACTTTACCATGACAAAGAGTTAAACCGGTTGCTTTCATATGGAATAGAGGATAAGCATTATAAATTCGTTGATGGTTCTATTGAAGAAATTTGGCACGAATCGGTAAGAGCATATAATTGGTGGCCGTCAATAATGAATAAACAGCACTTTATGCCTATGATCTATTCACCGGAAGGATCTGAAAAATATATGCAGGATCTATATGAGAAGCCCAAACAAGTGATTTCCGGTGTGAACAACGGTGAACTGCGTTTTTCTTCGGGATTGGTAAAAGACGATAAACAATTATATGATGCCATGCTACAAAGGGAAGAGATGTATTGGACGGTATTTTCATATGAAGAAGCACTTTCTAAAGGGATAACCTATGATGATATTGTAAGTAAGATGGACAAAGAAGAACAGAGTGCTCTGTATGACTATATCAAGGACTATGTGAACGGATTAAAAATCAAATGAGAGGTATAAAGATGAGCGTTATAAAAAATGTTAAATTGTTTTTCGTGAGATTAAACTTTATTATCAAACTTGTTTGGGAAGCAAAGCCTTCTGCTTTCGTTCTATTAATTTTCTTGATTCTTATCACAGGATTTGAGCCGGTTGCGATGATTTATGTAAACAAGCAAATCATCAAAACAGTGTCAGACAGCATTATACTGAAAACTTATATGAAAAATTGGAATCAACTACTCATATCATTGATCGCAATGCTTGCTATATTAATGATAAATAAAATAGCTACATCGTTAAAAAATCTTTCAAACTCAATCATATCCAACGAATTAACTAAAAACATACAATTAAAGTTAATGGATAAGGCGGCTGCAGTAGATTTGGCATCCTTCGATGATATGAGATTTTTCAATATCATCGAGCAGTCCGGAAGAGAGGCAAACAATAGACCGGTTAGATTAATCAATTCCATCATGGGGATCTTTACTTCATTAATAAGCTTCATTAGCTTATTTACCGTGATGGCATCATTCAATATCTATATTGCATTATTGATTTCCGTCTCATACATTCCCATTTGTTATCTTAGTTTTATTCTAAAGGACAAAGGATTTCTTTTATCTAAAAATCAGACTCTAAACAGAAGAATCATGGCATACTTTTCTTCTCTTTTTATCAATAAAGAGATCATCATGGATATAAAATTATTTAATTTAAAAGGTTACTTTCAGAAAAAATACACCGATGCCTATGATAAAAATTATGAGTATCTAATGAAGTATCAAAAGTTTACGATGTTTTGGATCATTACCAGCGGATTTGCGACCCTCATTTCTACATTTATCGCATACATAGTGGTCGGTTTGAGGACATTGAAAGGAATCATCGGAATTGATCAATTTGTTCTTTATACGGCTACTGCCACGAGCATGGGAGGTCACTTGATATCCACAATCAATAACATTGCGGACTTGTATGAAGGAAGCTTATTTATTGACAATTTGAAAATGTTTTTAGATTATCCTGTCGAGATTAATAAAGAATACGGCATTAGTCCCAATAAAGGCGTAAACCATAGTATTGAATTCAAGAATGTTTCCTTTAAATACCCGAATAGCGAAAGGTTTGTTTTGAAAGATATTTCATTCATAATAAATCCCGGTGAGATCGTTTCTTTTGCAGGAATCAATGGAGCCGGAAAAACCACTATCATAAAACTGATTTTACGTTTGTATGATGTCAGTGAAGGTGAGATCCTCTTTGATGGTAAGAATATAAAGTTATATAACGTTATAGAACTATATAACACCTTTGGTGTTTTGTCTCAGACGATTTCCAAGTTTTCTATGACCGCTGCAGAGAACATCGGGTTATCGGATTTTTCACAAATTAAGAATACGCAAAAATTAAAAGAAGCGGCATCTATCTTAGGAGCCCATGAGTTTATTGAAAAATTCAAGAACAAGTATAACAACATGCTAACCAAACAATTTGATAATGAAGGGGAGGAACTCTCATTAGGTCAATGGCAGAAGATAGCGGTTGCCAGAGTCTTCTTTACGGAAGCGGATACCTATATCTTCGATGAACCTTCTTCTTCTATGGATGCAAGGTCGGAATACGAACTGTTCAAAGTCTTGGAAAACAACAGGGGTAATAAAACAACCATTTTCGTTTCCCATAGATTATCGAGTTCACTGATCTGCGATAAAATCATATTTATTGCAAATGGTGAAATTGCTGAGATCGGATCCCATGAGGAATTAATTGAGAAAAACGGAGAATATGCCACACTGTTTAACCTCCAAGCAGAACGCTATGTAGCAAAAGAGAAAAAATAGTGATGTAGTCATCATAAAAGTGGGGAACTACAACGGAACTGAATCCTAAAGTAAGTTGGACAGGTGTTTACCGTTATTTAAAAGGTGGGCCATCTGTTGTATTGATTCAAAAGCGCCAATGAATCGGTTAACCCTTGGGCGTCTGTTTGGTCAAACCTTTTTAACAAAGGGCTGTCAATGTCCAAGACTCCGATTAACCTTTGGTCATATAAAATGGGAAGCACAATTTCCGATTGAGATGCTTCGTCGCAAGCAATATGGCCTTCGAATTGATGCACATCCTCCACCACTTGTATTTTCCTTGTTACGGCAGCTGTGCCGCATACCCCTTTGCCTAAAGGGATGCGAATGCAAGCCGGTTTTCCTTGGAAAGGACCTAACACCAGTTCATTGTTCTTTAGAAAATAGAAGCCGGCCCAGTTGATATCCGGCATCTGCGAAAAAAGCAAAGCCGAGAAATTGGCACAATTAGCCAGCCAATCGGTTTCATCTTCCACCAAAGCCTTTAAATGAATGTTTAGATTTCTATAAAATTCGTGTTTTTCTTTGCTGTTTTGTATACTCAACCTTTTTTCACTTCTTTCTATTTTTAAAATATTTTTTATTTTACTCCGAAGCCGATTGTTTTCGAAACTCCGAAGGGCACATATCAAAGACTTGTTTGAACAATCTTGAAAAATAAGTGTGGTCTTCAAATCCCGATTCATAGGCTGCTTGTGCAATGGACATATTAGGATCCTTTATAAATTCCAATGAACGTGCCAGCTTGTAATGCTTAATATAGTTTATGGGGGTTAATCCGGTATATTTCTTAAAGCATTTGGTCAAATAATCCGCTGTGATGCCGGTGTGTTCCGCTATTTCATTGACATTGACAGCGCTTTTGTAATGATCTTCAATATAGGATAAGGCTTTGTATATATAGGATACTTGCCCTCCGGGTTTGTCTGCCGGAGTATAAGACATCTCCCGATAAGACTGTGCGTAAAGTACCAAAAGTTCCACAAGGCAGCTCTTTACGGTGAGCTTCCAACCTACATCTTTTATTTCTTGTTGCTTTATGGCGGTTTTAATAATTTTACCGGCCATCATTCGCTTTGCCAAAGGCAAATGAACATTACGCCACTCAAAGGATCCCTCTTGGTCGAATATCTCATTTAATCCGGGAAGCTTGCGGATTTGCTGATAATCTTCCCCTAATGCCGACGGATCAAATAGTATGTTGTACAACACGGCTTGTTTTGCCCTGGTATATTCATGGGACTCCATGGGCCTTATGCCAAACATATCGCCGGGTAACAAAACGGTAAAACGATCCACACAGGTATGCAAAGACAATCCGCTTTCCAAATACACAAACTCATAAAAGTCGTGCATATGGTGTGGTGTATGTCCATTATGAACATTTTCCCTTATCACAATTGGAAAATCATCATGAATGAATAAATCTTTGGCATGTAAGATATTCATATTAAGCACAAAGAACGTCTCCTTTGCAATCGATTATGGTTCATTTTCAAGTTTACTTCACTTTGGATTTAATTGCAAACGAAAAACGGTTTTCATTCCAACCGGCCTATGATATAATAAAAATAAGGGCAATACAGAGGTATTAAAATCAAAAATACGACACAAATTTTTCATTTGTAGGATTAACATGTTTTATGTATATTTCGACTTTGTATTGCACGTGCAAATAAGAATAGATTCGTTGAGGGGAGGTCAAAAGGCTGCGGCCGACAAAATGGCAAAAGAAAAAAAACGTTTAGGCGGGTGTTTGAAGGGGTTTTTAGCCTTCATTTTATTAGTGGTCGTCGGATTGGTTGTTCTAACCGGTGTCACCATTTCAAAACTTACGGTTGATCATCATGACTTGGAAATTATGGGAGATGAACAAGATTATCAATCCGGTATGGAGAAGGCAAAAACAGTCGTAAAAGGAGACATCACCGCTTTGCATCTATTGAACATATATAACGGCAAATATGAAGTTCAAGGGAGTGTTCCTGTGGAAGCTGTTTTCACAAATGCTGAGACATACGCCATATTGAATAAAGCCAATGAGACTTCAGGCCCTATGCGGAATATTCAAATCAAATGGTTGCAAGGCAATAAATTTGAGTTTTACGGTGTTGTTGATAAAAGCATTATGAGTATTGTAAACAAACACATGGGTCTTAACGAAGAAGACAACCCGGCCCTGGTCAAGTGGATCGGCAGGATATTACATAACAAACCGGTATACGGGAAAGGATCCTTTGATTTGGTGTCGCCGAACTACGTTGAGATTGACATGGAAACAGTCGTGATGGGAAACCGTACTTTAAAGGATGAAAATGTTTCTTTGATCCGAAATGAGTTAAGAAATTTAATCAATAAAGCGGTGTCACTTGAAAACGGTGTTTCTATAGAGGAACTGACAGTAGAAAACGGTGCACTACATTATGAGGGAACATTGCCGAGGGAAATAAAAGGGCAATGAAGGTAAAAGTGAGTAAGGAAAACAAAACTTGTATATGACAAAAAGTATATATACTCACTCCTCTACAAAAAACTGAGTACATTTTTTTGTAGTAATCTTACATAAGCAGAGGATGTTTTAAATTTCGTGTAATTGGTAACAATAACTAATAAAGGAGATGTTA
>CALCRE010000074.1 GCA_937894465.1 uncultured Clostridia bacterium | reverse complement strand
GCCAACCTTCCGTGGTGTGATATATATTCATGTCTTCAAAACCGAGAAATTGAAATGTTTCATCTTTAGAAAAAGCAAGATCATTTTGACTTAGTTCAAAAATTTGCCCCCTTATACGTATGGAAATAAGTTCCTCCCACGGAGCTTCCCTACTACTCAAGCAAACGTTCATACTTTCCGGTTTGTATTTTAAAATACAAGTAAAAAGCTTTTTTGTCATTTCATCTTCAATGGTGTGTAAATCATCGAGTATGATCGTAAAACTTTTATGAATCCTTTCAATACTGCATATAAAGGCATTTGCTACAATAGAAATAAAATCTTTTTTGCCTTCAAACGGCAAGAATTCGCAAGGAGAAAAATCATACTTTGTAAAACATTGCTTAATCGCTGAACACAAAATGTTTAAAAATGAAAATACATCACATTCACCGTCAAGCATCACCCATACGGTATGATCATTTGAGCTTGCTAACTGTGACAACAATGTCGTTTTTCCATAACCCGCCCCTGCATGTATGTAAACAATCTTATCTGCATTCTCTTTAATAGCAAGAACAAGTCTTTCTCGTTGGATTTCTCCGGAAACAGGTTTAGGAGCTGTTAATCTCATACCGGATATATTCATCATGATGCCATACCTCATAAATGTTAATCATTTAAAATTATTATAGCATGTTTGAACAGAAATGCAGAAAAAACCGGACAGAATAATATGATCTACCCGGTTGTTAATAAAGGGAATGGGATTGTCTAAAACTTTATTTTATCCTTAATAAAAGTGCCAGTATCTTTGCACTTTCCGCTCTGGTAGCATAGCCTTTCGGGTCAAAGCGATTGCCATCCTTGCCCGATATGATATCGAGACCGCTCAATAACCTTACTGCTCCCTTCGCATATTCGCTTATATCCGCATCATCTATGAAACTGTTAGGTTGATGCATACTCAAATGATATGATTTGGATTTAAGGAATCTTTCGATAATCACAGCCATTTGTTCACGAGTGATAAAGTCCATGGGTGCAAATGTCGTTTCTGTCTTGCCGACGATGTAACCTTTTTCAAAGGCCCAAGCCACATATGGTGCAAACCACTCTGTTTCAGCAACATCTTCGAAATGACTTTGAGAGGCTTTTGGAATGGATTTTTCCGTCAACAAAGCTGTCATTTTAACGAATTCCGCTCTTGTGACATTATTTTGAGGTTGAAATAACCCATTACCGGTACCATTTATAATCTCTCTTGAAGCCAGGTAAGTGATATATTCTTCCGCCCATCCTTTTCCATCTGCGAATGATACATAATTATACCCCACCAAGAATTGAGAAAGATGATTAACCGCAAATGAAACATATCCGTCTTTGTATCGACCGTTTGGTATAACGATAGATTCATCACCATTTATATAGTAAACTACAATGGCATTTTCATTTTCTCCGTCTTTTAACGTATAAGGGATGGAAATTATGATCTCTTGATCGCTAAAACCTGTAATCGGTTTGCCGTTTGAAGTTAGCTCTACATCGATGATCGGTCTATTGTCACTGCTTTCGGACTTGTTGATACCAATGGTAACATTGTTGTTATCTTGTTGGCTTATTTGGTTCAATATCTGTTGATTCAATGTCACATCGACTCCGTTAAGAGATATAACCAGGTCCATACCGGCTTCAGCCAGAATCTTCAATGCTTCAGACTCCATAGTAAATTCACTGTTTTCTATCACAATTTTCAAAAGATCCATTTCTTGAATTTGGTTTTTAAGACGGTTTAATGTTCCATATATATCGGTGTATCTTAACGCGGAGTTTTCGTTTAAATGAAGTATAATTTGATTCCCTTCTTTTTCGGTTCTCATCACTGAAGAAAGATCTGTTACCGGCTCTATGGCAGGTTCAGGATCCGGTTCAGAGTCGGCCTGCGAATCTGTAACAGTGATGAAAACGCTTTTAGAAGCCATGACTGTATCGTTGTTTTCCGCATCGGGTATGTTCTTGAGAGAACCGTCTTCATTGAACTCAATTAAATTTCCGTTTGAATCGAAAAGTCTGTTGTTTAAATCACAGAAATATGCATTCTCAAACCTTACCGCTTCAACTAGAATTTCTGCTGTCCCTTTGCTGACTCCGGTAATGGTACCGTTTACATAGTCTATTGTAGCGATATCAGGGTTTAAGCTTGTATACTGCAGCCTATATTGGCTTATCGCACCTGACGGTAGTATACGGGCATCGGTATTTTTTACAGTTCCGGTTTTCAAACTGATTGGTTGATTATTATTGATTTGAATTTCTGAAATTTGGGTATTCCAAGATTTCGGCTGTGCAACGACTACGGTGTTCGTCGCAAAGGTGATCTGCTCATTGTTGACGGTTTCCTTTACCCGAATGATAAACTTCATAATGTCATCTTTATCAAAATCTATGTCCGGTACTAAAAAGATTTCATTGATATCTAAAATATTTGAAGTATCTACACGGTCATATGACAACATCTTTATGACTTTTATTTCGCCTGTGGTTTTATCCGGCACTTCTATAGTAACCTCTACATCGTCCGCCGCCTTGCTACCTGTATTTAAAACATTCCCCGTAATTTTGACCATATCGCAATTCAACAGCTCTCCGTTACATTGATTTAACACAAGGTTTTCTTTTGGTGTAATAACTATGTGCTCAACAGACGAAGTGCTCGTATAATTTTCTTCCCAAGCAGTTACCCTTAGCTTTACAGGATTTTCATCTGAGTAATCCTCAGGCATTATAAAGGATGTGTCAGCACTGACGATACCGTCTGAAGCTAAATGGCTATAAACGATGTTATCCTCACCATATTGGACCCAGCCTTGATCTTTGTCATACAGCTCAAACCGAAATGTCACTTTATCCGAAGGTTTAAACCCTTCATTTCTTGCGTTTACCGTGAGCATGACTTGTTCTTGGGCTTTGGGGAACTCGGGATATGTGGTGATATCCGATGCACTGATCATGAGAGTCGTTTTCGGTTCGAATCTTCTGATAACCAATGATGATGTATCCGACTCGGTTCTGTCCGGTTCCGGAGTGTTTGCATCATCTATCATTTCATATTTACGATTTGCAATAGTGACCATACCTTGTGAATCCACTACTACTGATTGTTCATTGTTGTATTCACCGACTTTTTCAGTAATTTTTTGTTTACTGCCCCAACCCCCAACATAAATTGGTTGCATGTTTTCATCCAAACCGACTTGTGACATCCTTGCATCATACATGGCGGCATATAACTGCCTTTCGCTTATGGGATCAACCCCTTCGAAGTCGGATAAAATTTTATTGATCTCGCTCCATACAATATATCGGTTTCCATCCTGACCGGATGTAACGGTAAAGCTTTGTGCCGCTTCTATGTTTTTTTCATTTAAAACTCTTAAAAAGCTCTGCTCATCAACAGAATCGATGGAGGATGTACTCATGAATGTATACCAGTTCAAATAGGAAATGTATCCGTCACAATTCCAGAACAAACAATCCTCGGAAACTTGCGGATTGGAGTCTTCTACCTGATTATTTGTAATCCCGGCAGGTGATGTGAATGATTTTTCAGCAAAGTTATATGTTAACATGAACAGTTCGGTGTCATCCTTTGTATATGGATTGTTATCCAAATCCACGGTGTATGCAATACATGCCATTCCTTGCTGAGTTGTTGCCGCAATTTCGGATACGGTCGGATCTATTTTGCCGATGCTTAAATCTAAGAAGCGCTGACCGTAAAGAGAACCGCTCCCGTTTATTTGTTCATAATTAATGTAGGAGGTCTCTCCTGCTTCGTATGATGTGATCCATTCCCCGTTTACATATAAACGGTAAGCAATTGTGTTGTATGAGTTATTTAGATAATCGCCGATGGACAAAACATTATCATCGAATGATACACCCTCTGTTTTGTAATCAGTCTTTTGATAAAGCAGCATGACGGTTTCCGTCTCCCGGTCATAAACCGCTTCCGGTGACATATTTCCATATGCCCCGTCATCAAAGGTGATCCGCATTGTTTCACCGGATTTTGCTCCATCCAAGTCGAACCATTGCGAATATATATCTGTACTGTTTAATAAGTCGGACATGGAAGGACGGACATCGCCGAATTGTGTGTTGGAACTTGACCATAGGACCAGTAATCGGTCCCCTATTTCCTTCACATAGGGATCATAATCTGCGGTTCCGTCGTCTTGAAGTAAAACCGGTGGATTCCAATATCCGTCATAAACTGAGTAATAGAGAGCGGTTCTGTCATAACCTTCTCTTTCCCCATCATCATTGATAAAGAACAGTATCATCTTACCATTGTTTAAAGCAACAAGTTGAGGTTGAGGATGCTTGTATATTCCGGTTTGGAGCGTTGTTGTTTCAATCTCTCTGATCCCTGCATTTTCAGCGTCCGGAAGAGTGTTCCATGCCGAATTGTTTGCACGTTCAAGAGTGGATATTCTCGATGTTCCTTCCCGGTTCATCGCATTAAATTGATTGTTCATCAACACGGGCAACCAATCGTTATCTATATAATTGTCACTTTTAAACAGCTGATGCTCGGATTTTGCGATGTTGAATTTCATGGGTATCATTAATACATCGATATCGACATTCAATGAAAATGTTAAAGTACCATAACCGTCTTCCCATGGCTGATAAACCATGTCAACATCCATAACTCCTTCAATCCCGATGGCGGCCGGTCCACGATAACCGATACCTGTTCCAATGGAGAAATTAAGATTGAAATAGTACATACCAAAGTATTCCACACCGATATAATTATCGGGCAAGGGGAAAAATCCGTATGCTGACAACAATCTCGTGTCATCTCCACCTTGGGCCATCATCAAACCTCTTACCTTGCCGCCACCCTTAACAGTCATATACACAGGCACACCGCATACGCTTGCATTGACATCCTGCTTCGCCTCGACCTTACAACCTACATAAATCATTGCATAGTCAAAATAGAAGTCATTTCTTAGTCCGTCGGTCTTCCGTGTCAATTGAATATAAAAGCCAATATCAAAATCCACCGTAATACTACCTTTGCCGGGACCTGATTTTGATGAGCCTTTCGAATTATTCCAGCTCTTATTCAGCAAGTTGGAGGAATATCGTCCGTCACTGAGATATTGCGACAAAATCATGGCTTTTTGTTGAATTGTTTCGTCATCAAACCCTTGAGGATTGTCTGTGACTACCTGCTTTAATAATTCACCGACTCCCACTGCGATGGAATAGGTTTGAGCATTCGGACTTGTTTGAACCGGTATCAGACTCCTGGTTGTTCCAAAGTCAACCTGAGGATTGATTTCACCGAAAGGATACAAATTGACACCCGGCGGAACACTTAATGTGCCTAAATCCACCAAACCCGGAACGGGAAGCTCATCAATATTATATCCGGATTCTATTTCACCGTGTCCTATACCTCTCTCATCATAAATCTCAAGAGTAAATCGCCCGGCCAACTTGAAAGTTTCCTTTGTATTGGTTCTAATCAACCATTCATCCGTTCCTATGTATTCAGCATCTAGCGTTTGCCACAAGTACCCGGCTGAATCATAACTTCTTAATCGTACCTTACTAACACTCCGATTATCATAAGATACTGTTTTCATTCTTATATCCATAGGCCGGTCTTCGATATTTATTTTATCTTGAAGGACATTGTCAACTGATATTTCCAATTGATCGATCTTAAAGGAATCCATAAAAGGAATTTCAATATTCATCGGATTTTTTATGGTAACCGACCTGGTTTCAACGATATCTCCCCGTGTCATCTTAATAGAATAATAAAAATTATTGACGCCGTAGGGAACGTAAATGGCAAAACTTCCGTCATTACTTGTAACGGCACTAGTTTCATATTTTATTCCGTCAACAACTACAAAGGTGTATCTACTGTCTGCTACCGCTACCGATACAGTTACGCCCGGCACTCCTGTGTATGTCAGTGGATCGTTTATGTTAACAGCACTCGCCTTCTGATTTTTGATGGTGTTCTTGGATTGGACCACTTTTCCCGTTAATACACTATTACCCGGTCGATTGATGGCGACGAAGCAGTAGCATACCTTCTGCGGATTTTCCGTTACTACAAAACTAAAGTTACTGCCGATATGAACAACATCCGTGGTATGGTTGCCGTTATCCTCCGTTCTGTCCTCTTCCATCCACCAAGCGATGGTATATCCTTCAACAACAGGTTTGCCGTATAGGGTTACGATCTCACCTACCGGTAATTTTTCTAATGTATATACATCAAAGGTTTGCCTGTATCGGTCGTAATTTTGCCGTATCTTTTCTTCCCTTTGGGTCATATTGATTTGATACTCGTCCATTGCCCTTTGGTAATCGATTATTTGCGCATAGTCGTCAAATCGCGGTGTGACAACTTCAGGTACACCGGAGTATAATAAATCACTTTCCACCTCCGGCATATAATCACGATGATCATGAAAAATCATACCTTTTACAATGTTCTCTTCTCGTGTTTCAAAAAAAGTGATACCAAGAGGTTTCCATTCAATGGGAACTGATTTAATGGTTTCTTTAAAAACAGGTTCAATCTGTTGGTTCAAATTTTTGTTTGCCAAAATAATATTAACGGGAATTGGTTTCAATTCCGTGGCACCACCTGCATCAGTGAGATATTCACGGTATCCTTCCGCACTGTATCCTGTTTTAGGAATCATTTCGCCTATTAAAACATCACCTGACAAAAAACCATTGGTATCAAACATTTGATTATTATATCTTTGCCCTGCTATGAACAGCTCTCCTCTATTGTATTCATATTCTTTGATGTGCAAAGAGGCTTCCGTTCTTTCAAAAACAGGCCTTATGATCAGCTTTTCTTGTCTTTCAACAGTGCCGTTACCATATATGTTTGCTTTTATAAATTCGGATGACAATTTTATAGTATCGCTTCTTATGGTGCCGGTATAACCGTTTGCCGTCTTGACTTGGTATCCTGCATATCGTACGCCCCTTAATTCACCTTCCTGATAAATCCGCGGAATCAGCGTTATGATATCGTCCTTATAAGGTCTTGGCACACTTGGCATAACCGTTCCGGGATTAAAAGGTTGTGAAGCTCTTTTTGTTTGACCGTCCCACGTATTGTAGACTAATGTCGGTGCATTCTCTACAACAACTTCGAACTGTTGCCTATGTAATTTCAAGCTCCAAACACCCAAGTTACCATAACAACCGTTAGTGTTGTTAACAACTTGCAAGACAGTCATTATTCGGGGAAAATTATTGGCAGCACCCAAATAGGTATCACCGTTAAACGAGCCTTTGAGTCGGTAGTATTCTTTGTCATTTATTAGGATAGTTGATTGATTGTATTGGCTTGTCCCGGTGTTCTTCCAATTGATCGTGATTCCACTGATTCCCACTAAATCCACCCATTTGTACAAGGATGAACGACCCATCGGTGCCCATCGACTTTCCTCCATGATAATTTGTTTGCCATCCGTTCCCCAAGGGATAGCATCGTTCCCGGTGTATGTACGACCTTGATTATCGCTGTATACGGATGATCCTAAAGCAAATGCATTACCGGGGACATATAAATAGTTGATTCGGACAGCATTGGCCTGAAACCTGTTTTCAGCTTGAACCGACATAAGTGACACATCGTTTGTTGATTCCTCCGGAATCAACCGGATCGTCGCCCGATTTATACCTGTTACAGGTTTTCCGTCTTGAGTGATAACCATATAAAAATCAATTGGATCTTTAGCATTTTCCGCAAACAACGGAACATGTACTTTTTTATTCGTTTCACCCGGTAAAAATATAGTCTCCAAGATGACCGGTGCATAATGTTCATCCGCCTTTGCCGTCCCGGATAATGTGGATATTTCTATCTTGGAATATGTGTGGATGTCACCTGTACGCTGTATGATAAGTTCCGCATATTCCACTTCTGCAGACACAGAATAGATTTCTTGATCAAACCCGATTACTTGCCCGACACCCGTATCATTGTCGGTTATATTACAGGTTGCATTGAATGTGTCTCCTAACACGGCGTTATTCGTAGGATTAAATAACCCGAGTATAAATTGCTCTTGTCCTTCGAATATGTCATCATCTTTAATTCTTATCTTAAAAGTTTTATAATTTTCGCCGTCTTGAAATGTAAGTCGTCCTGTCACACCGGGCATAAGGGTATTCAATGCATCTCCCGCTTGAATATATTCCGGGTTCTCTATATCAAAATAATTCTTTTGCAGATCGATCGGATCCGGTGCTTTGGTTTTTTCCCCGGTTGCTTCATCTCTCAATCGGTGTAGAGTTGATTTGTACTCCGTTGAAAGTTCGGTGTATTCTTCTTGGGATTCTTCTTCAGGAAGCGTCATTTGTATAGCAGTCGGTGTCACCCCGGAGGATTGTTCCTCGTCAAGGTATTTAGGTGAAGTCAGAATTCCGTCTTTATTTTCCTCTAAAGCAGATTCTAGAAGAGTCGGAGAATTGATTGTTTTACGCAGTGCTGTGTCACCATACCATTTGGGTACGAGAACGGTAAAGTCGTCACCGTATCTTGCAGTGACTTCAATAACTTTAAAATCAACCTCGACTTTTCCTTTTGTACCGCCACGCCTTACGATAATAACATCAAATTCCGATGCATCCTCAGATGTCTCAAACTGTACCGTTGCAAACTCTAAAACACCGTTCGGATATTGTTCTACATATTCATCGGAAACCCGGAATGCATCCGGAGAAATAATGTCACCGGCATATGTGACCGGAATCATTATGGACAAAGTACAGAAGATCAAGAAAACAGCTAAAATTCTTTTCAACACCTACAAACACCCCACTCGTTTTTATCTTGATATAATCTCTATACTTTACATAATAACTAATAAGAACTAACAAAACAACTAACAACCGCCGCTAAATTTGCTTTATAGGGTATTGGCTTTATTAAGTTGTCTGCCGGACTGATTCCGGTCTAAAAATGAGAAACACCCTGCTTTCTTGTTGAAAAGCAGGGTGCATCTATTTTATGGTGCCGCTGGCCGGAGTCGAACCGGCACGGTGTTGCCACCGGTGGATTTTGAGTCCACTACGTCTGCCAATTCCATCACAGCGGCTTGAATCACGCAAGGATTATTATACATCACACTTGCGCGATATGTCAACACCGAAAAAATCTTTTTTTCAGGATTTTTTTAGTAGGTTTTTTAGTAACTCAAACGCAGTTATTCTTGAACATCATAATCATACTTCATTTCAAAGGTCACTTGCTATTAGTAACCGTTATCCCCTCAGAGTCCACTGCATCTAACACAACACCATCCACTCTGTTTTGAATGACATGGTTAATCCAAACATCCTTTACCGGATCGTTGAACACAATCGCTTTTTTCGCTGAATTGGACACAACATGGTTGATCCTGATATTGTGCATATCTCCCGGGACATATCCGCTGCTGTAGCCTTTATAAGAACCGATAACAGCCAACCGGTTCGAGGATGAAACAGGGTTTCCGTCTATTATGTCATGGATATGGATATTGTATATCTTATGCCCGTTTCTAGAAAGCAAGGCAACTCCATGACTGTATAATGACGTGGAAGAAAGTACATTGGACACGATAATGTTGTAAATGTCTCTCTCGTTTATATCTTCTCCTTCGCCGATTAAATAGCTCGAAGGATCCAAAGGATAAACATATCGCGATGACGGATAAGAAATTCCAACGGTCATTGAATTAATAGCCACTAAATCGTCGGATGTGTGCCCTTTGATATGATCTATGACGATATTGTTACATCCCAGTCGAATATTCACACCATCTCCGTTTTTTACAGTGGATGTTATATCCAAGTCATGAATATAGCCGTAACTACATCGATCAAAGGAATTTGCCCAGCTTCTAGGCTTTGTGTATGTAAAACCTGCCAACTCGAAGTTCGTGCATCTAGACAAGCATACTTGAAAATTGCGCCATCCCCAGTAATCCCCCACCATCTCCTGTTCGTTTCCCATGGTAGGATGCATCATTTTAGGCAGAATGTCCGGGCCTTCCAGCTTGGCACCATTTTTCCCCATGATACGAATGTTCGTAATAGGTCGAATTTTCAATGGAAAACCGTTAGGATTCTGAGGGTCGATCTCAAAGTTATCTCCCCTGAAAATATTGTCAAACATTAAATTGTTTTGTTTGATCATCACACCGTCCACAATTACCGTTGTATTGTCCTGCAACAATATTGCCTGGTCTATGTTCCAATCCCTACGATCAAATACAATTGTACGAGATGTGAAACCTGATGAAAACTTCAAACACTCATCAATGATTTGACTATCCGTTTTTTGCCAATTGTAAAAGTCCATAACACGGACAACATTGTTATTCCAATCCTGGTTACAAAACATGAAACAAGCCCTCCTATCGCCCTTTTCTTCATTATACCTGTATATTCACCGAAATCAAATGTTTTAAAAATAGGAATACATTGAGCAATTATCTATCCTAAAATTTTTCTTGACATCTTTCGATGGCAAACATATACTGTAACGGTACTACAGTTGTAGGATGGTTAACCAAACAAAAAAGAAGGAGTTATAAATGAATAAAGAAATCGGGAAAATATCGGATTCCGAATGGCACGTCATGTCGGTATTATGGGATGAGTCCCCATTAACATCAACAAGTATCATAGAAGCAATCAAACCCCATATGAAATGGAGCCCTAAAACAATCCATACACTGATCAGATCGGAAGAGCACACGTCTGAACTCCAGTCAC
>CALCRE010000073.1 GCA_937894465.1 uncultured Clostridia bacterium | reverse complement strand
TGTTCATTAAATGGTTACTATTTAGTACCAACTTGGTATAATGTCATACTATCACACCTATGTAATAATTGCAACAATAAATATAAACTTTTTGTTATTTTTCTTCTTTTTTACTGCTAAATTATTAACATGCGATTCTAGTGAATAGGTCTTGTCTACCGGTACAATCCGGTAATTCCATTTTCTTTCTTGCTCGTCATTGTACTCCTTGTTGATCGTTTCCACATCCTTATCACTGACATTTCTACCAACTTCACAACTATTGTTATCCATGGCACCTTTTATTCCTGATCCCATCCCTTTCCTTGTTGCAGAAATTAAGATGAGAAAAAGCTCTAACGATGTAAGTGGTCGTGCACGCTAATTCATACTTATGCGTGAAAACATTTGATGCTCGATCTTGCTCAACTTCGATGTTCTCTGCGGAAAATGTACCACGGTGACCGGTATACCGATTTCGTTGAAGAATTTTTGTAATTCTTTCTTCCATATCCTGTTGAGTGATCCGTGACCGCAATCTATATCCGCAGTGATCAGCAGTTCAGCGGCATTCGGATATGTAATCGTTCCCATATGAAACCACCACCAGCTGATGCCCTTTACAGCAAACCGGACAGTGTCGTGATCTTGTCCGACAGTAACCCATCCTTCGTTTTGTTGTATATCATCCGCTCCGGATGGAATTGTTTTTCCCAACTCCTTGTCGGAGATTTCATACGCTTTAACTTCAAGTGGATTTCCTACCTCCACCCTATATTTTTGACCATCCATTTTAAAGTTGCCCATAAGTTCCTTCTTTTTTGTATCAACAAAAATAACAAGGTTCTCTTCTTCTTGGTATATTTTAACGGTATTGTTTATATGTCGGAATTGTTGGTCACGTTCTTCGCATGTCGAAGTTCTTGCTTCAAAAGGCTTTTATATTGTCTTGCATAATGAAATTATTTTTTTCAGTAGTTTTGACACAGTTACGTTACAAACATGCATTCCTTTTTCCGACAAAGCTTCAGCCAGGCTTTCTGTACTCTTAGAAGTCCACATGAGAGGAGACTCAGGATCTCCTTGTGAGTCATCAGAAACAATTCCTTATAATTTTTCTTCTATATCAGCATATATTTCCGTAATTGTCTTACTGCCACCACCACTTTGTCTGATTCGTTCTCCATCGAGAGAGCTTTACCGGTCAACTGTGCAACCTCATACTTAACAGTAGCCCGGGAGACTCTTGTCAATTCGCATATGACTTTTTGACCGCCATAACTAAAAGATTGAGCCATTACTGCATCCACTAACCTTTTAAATTTTTCATCCATGTGATCATATAGCAGATCCCATATGGATTTATATCTATCACTATCTACTACAATGTATAATATAACGTTAATGCTATAAATAAGTTTATTCAAGCAGCCCCCGGCCTCATGATTTTGAATATAAGGTACGGAAGGAGAGTTCTTATGTGAAATATTGGAGCAACATTCAGTAACAGGCTGAAAGAGCCGGCAATCCCGTCATTTCCTCAGTATTCTTTATTCGTACCACTCATGCTCCTTGAGTACTTTTTGTCCCGAAGGAATCTCGGTTGAAGTTTGAATGGTTACAAAATCCTCCCCCACTTGTTTTAATCTTATATAAAGCCTGTCCCTCATCACATCGCATACCATTTTGTGAGATTTGTAACCCATCAGATTGTTCAACTCCCAAGGGTCTGCCTTCAAGTCGTAAAGCTCCCATTCCGTGTATTCGGAAGGTCTGTCCGACCTGTTTTCAACAAAAGTTCTAACTGCATACTTCCACCTTTTGGTACGTGCACAGCGAAAGCGTTCTTTTCCGTCGCTGGCTTCGGCATATATATCCTCTTGCCACCGGGTTTTTGTTTTATTGACCAAAGGCAGTATGGAATGCCCTTCCATGGTTTCGGGTATGTCGATGTCACAGGCGTCCAATAATGTAGGCGGTACATCGATCAAGCTCACCAATTCCTTGATTCTTCCTCCTCTGTTGAATCCGGAGCCTGTAAAGGCCATGGGTATATGCAAAGAAGCATCATGACAACTTCTCTTGTATTCACTGTTCCTTGTTTTAAAATGGCAGCTGTGATCGGTGGTGTATGCCAATATGGTCTTTTCCGTCAAGTTCATGCTGATTAAAGCATCTTGCAACCTTCCCAAGGCTTCGTCCAATCGTTTCACCATTCCGTAATAACCGGGCAAGTGCCTGGCCGATGTGCCCCCTAAAGCCCTCAAATCAGGTGGTGTCCAAGGATCCTGATACTTTTCCTCATACCCTGTCGGTGCAGGATAATCATCTCTGGAATTTTGAAAATGGGGTTCTATAAAAGAGATGAAAAGAAAAAACGGCTTTTCCCGGTTTTGGGCAATGTACCGTATGGCGGCATCGGTTTGGGCATCCACCCGAAATCCCGGCAAGAAAACATCATTGCCGTCATGGTCAAACATGTGGACATCATGGCATCGGATGTAAATTCCAATATATTGGAACCCAGCCAATAATCATATTATCTTTCGTTGAAATAACGTTAACTTCTTATCATTCGACTTTTATTTATAGACATCTCCCCTATTACCTATATTTATAACATTAACAAAAAGCACTTCATTATTAATTTCATAAATTACCCTATAATCACCCACACGTAAACGATATCTAGACAAACCTTTTAGATGTTTAATATCACCAGAAAAAGGTAACTTGTAAATTGATTGTAAAATACGCTTTTGATCTTTTTGTTCAAGTTTTGAAATAAACTTTTGTGCTTTCTTTGACAATTCAATTTTGTAATTCATTTGGATCCAATCCTAATTCTCTTACAAAATTATTTATATCGGTATATTCTTTATTGTCGTCTTCTGCCTCTTTAATAAGAGATAAATCAAACTCATCAGGTTCTACAGTTGGAATACTAAGTATTTTTATACTTCTCATAATGTTATAAATATGTTCCACTTGCTCGTCCGTAAGATTATCTATAAGAATATGTGTTTGCTTTTTAATATCTGACATGATATCACCTTCTTACTAACGTTTTATAATTATATTGTACCATGTTTATAAAAAAATACAATGCTTATTTTTCTGGATTCAATCTATGCCAGTTAACCTGTTGACAGTGTCGGCAATCCCATCATATACTTTATTCGTACCGCTCATGCTCTTTTAGTACTTTTAGTTCCGAAGGAACTTCGGTTGCGGTTCTAATGGTTACAAGGTCCTCACCCACTTGTTTCAGCCTTTTATAAAGCCCGTCCCTCATCACAACGCATGCCTTTTTTTGAGATTTGTAATCCATCAAATTGTTCAGCTCCCAAGGGTCTGCTTTCAAGTCGTAAAGCTCCCATTCCGTGTATTCGGACGGTCCGTCCGACCTGTTTTCAACAAAAGTTCTCACCGCACATTTCCATCTTTTGGTGCGTACACAGCGAAGCCGTTCTTTTCCGTCGCTGACTTCCGCATGTATATCCTCTTGCCACCGGGTTTTTGTTTTATTGACCAAAGGCAGTATGGAATGCCCTTCCCTGGTTTTGGGTATATTATGTCACAGGCGTCCAATAATGTAGGCGGTACATCAATCAAGCTCACCAATTCCTTGATTCTTCCTCCTCCGTTGAATCCTGAGCCTGTAAAGGCTATGGGAATATGCAAAGAAGCATCTTGACTTCTCTTGTATTCACTGTTTCTTGTTTTATTTTCTTCATAAATCGGGCTTCTTCTATCGCTTCTAGAGTTTCGCCGTTGGGAACATCAAGTCGCAAGTCAAAAGGAATACCATTTGAGCGAACGGTCTATCGTGAAAATATCGTAAGAGCGGTAGATATATTTAATTCCACTCGTTAAAAATAGATTGGGCTTGCCTTTTCAAATCTTCATCAATCCGGATGTTCAAATTTTCCTTTGATATGATTCTTCAACCCCATTACTTAGTATATCCAGGCTTCACAATAATGACACTTATCACTTCTATCATTACTGATCTGTGCTGTTTAATGTACCATTATTAACCTTGTTATCTGCTGATTCTTCATCGAAATGAAACTTGAAATGAGTTGGTTCGGGTACGTTTTTCTTATTTTCTCCCTACCCTTTATTGTTTGTTAAAACAAGTCCGAATGTGTGCCTGTTCTAGTAAGTGTAAGCACTAAAACATCATCCTGTATATATTATTGTCCTTCAACAACAAACAAAAAAACAAGTTTTTTGTTTAAACAAGTCTCGTAAGCAAGTCATACCAACGGTTTTCAACAAAATTTTAAGCGGGAGTTTTTTCAGTTTGTTTTAAAACATAACCGGGGTACTCCTTTGTTTTCAAATATAGAATTCCTCCCATGATGCGGTAACCTTTAGAGGAGACAAAGTACTTTCTGGATCGAGGAGCTTTGCGAATAAGCCCGTGCGCACGAAGTTTGGAAAGCAGTCTGGTTACTTTGTTTCGATATCTTTTTTCTTTGAATTGAGTCGGAAAGAGCTTGGCGCAAATATCCTTATTGGTAAAACCATTTATCGTATGAGCGCCATCCATGATCACAGAGAACATCTGACATGTTTCGGGTGAGAGTACGTTAAAACCTGATTGAAATTTGTTGTTTTTCTTTTTCCGTTGGGTGATTTTTTCAATCTCGCTGATTATTTCACCTGTAGGGACAGCATCAGCCAAAGCATCAAGATATCGCTTGTTTGAAGCTGCGGACACTTGAGCATATCGATAGATATTTGCTATTGTTTTGCCCATAGATACCCATCGCATCTGAGGTCCGTTGTCTGTTTCAATCTTTTTGTAAATTTTGAATTCTGTCGGTTTTTTGATGGTTGTTTCAATCCTCAACACACTGTATTTATCATACATTTTTATGGAGTTTGATTTCATTCTGTGTTTGATGCGAACTCCTTGGGGACGCTTTTTAATATCGGAGACTATTTCTCCCTGAAATGCATGATGCATTTTACGTCCTAAAAAGGTCATGACATCTTCACACTTAAAGTTAACCAGTGCATGTTCAACCAGTGAGGGATAAATATCCTCCAAGTCTTTTCGACTGTTAAACATAATATCGGTTTCATACTCACACTGATCCACACACCAATAATACACCATACCAAAAGTATCACGGATGACAGATAAATATGGATTTAGCTTTGAAACAATTGCATCCAACCTGCCGGTAAGTTTTACGGATTCCATCTTATCAGCCAGTTCCTGTGCTTTCTCCAGGTTCTCTATATACGTAAAGCTGTTATCGTACCGTTCATATTTGATTCCTTCCTTGTCAAGCTGCCTTGCCAAGTACTCTCTTCCGTTTATATAGACTTGAACCATGAACGGAAACCACGACTGCAGTTTTATATGCATGAGCCCGAACTCCGGATCAAGAATATAAAAATAAAAATAGGTACATTTACGGTTTGCATTTCCGAGTTCGAGTTTCTGAGTTTTATAATTCTTTATTACCTGAAGGGTGGAACATAATTCGACTGTTGCAATTGTGCAAATCAGTCCCGATTCAATAGGATTATCCTTAAGTTGTTTTAATGCGGTATCTTGTTTTGAGATTTTAGGCGAATTTAAATAGATATATTCACGGTTTTCTTTTTCGGTCAGTTCCTTAACGTGATTTTTCAGTGTTTCGGTTACTTTGTTGGCATATGAACCGAAATCCTTATACATTATGTTGTTTGAGTTAAAAAAATGTTGTTTTCCCGATTGACTGTAAAACTGCTGGATATGACCTTTAATGATCATTCTGTCAAAACCACTCAAATCGTTAAATTTCTCTATAATCTTCATATAGACACCTCATCCGTTCGCTCTGGGAGATTTAGTCTCCGATATTAATGCATTTTTGATGCAAAGTGTGCCATAGAGCACGTGTGGATTATATAGCCTTTGGGAGGTGTCTATGTTTTATGGTATTTCACAGAGGGGATTCAATATGAGGGAACCGGCGAAAACTTTCGAAGACTTGTTGGTATGGCAGAAAGCTCACTCATTCGTGCTTGCCATTTATCGCATGACAAGTGTCTTTCCAAAGCACGAGGTATACAGTTTGACATCCCAATTCAGACGTGCAGCCGTATCGATACCGGCAAATATCGCGGAAGGATTTCGTAAACGTAGCAAAGCAGACAAAGGAAGGTTTCTAAACATTGCACAGGGTTCCGTCGAAGAATGCCGATACTACCTGATTCTTACAGAGGACCTTGAATACGCAGAAGTTTCTGATACAAGACTCCTTTTACAAGAAATAAGTAAACTACTTGAAGCATACACCCGGAGCATTCTGAATTCTGACTTCTGAATACTTTGATTGAAGCCACCGGCTTCGGTATGGTATATCAATAGCCAATTAGGCTGAATGCGGCACTCACGATGTCCGCTCCACCCCCCTGATAAACTGTTTAGCATTTGAACAACAGCATTCATTTTTTAAATGTCAAGATTACGTTTCACACATTGCTTCAAATATTTTTTAAATCTACTTGATAGAACGAGGCTATACTTGTTAATCTGAAATTACTTCATTAAATGCCTCCATGAAACTTGAATATCGTTTGGTTTCGGGATCCTTGCTAAGTCTTTCTGCTTCCAACATGGCATCGATAGTTTCACGATTAGGAGTCTTTACTGAAAGTTCAAAGGGAATACACCCCTCCTTTACAACAGTTTTGGCAAATATCGTCATAGCTTCATTTATCGACATACCAATTCCGTTGCATAAAATGATCAAATTGCTTTTTTATTCTTCATCCATACGAATTGTTATATTTGTAGTCGCCATAAAACGCCCCTCTTTTCACTTGCATTATAATATATACAATATTGTCAATATGTGCACAGGCTCTTCGCATCCCTGAGAAGTAATTAATCTATTCGTACCACTCATGCTCCTTGAGTGTTTTTTGTCCCGAAGGAATCTCGGTTGCAGTATAAATGACGGGATTGCCGGGACTTTTAGCCGGTTACTGAATGTTGCTCTGATTTTCACATAAAGGTCCTCCTTCCGCGCCTCATATTTTCCCGAGCTACTGTTAAGTATGGGGTTGCTCAGTTAATCGGGGAAGCTCCTCTCGACGGAGAACGAATCAGATAAAGTGGTGGTGGCAGAAAGACATTTACGGAAATATATCCTGATATAGAAGAAAAATTATTAAGAATTGTTTCTGATGACTCACAAGGAGATCCTTGCTACCCGGATAAATGTCTCTATATATGGATGCAAGAAGAATTGTTTTTCCACGAGACAGAGTGCTTCTTGTTTTTAAGAGTTTTAAGTTTATTATACATTTAAAAAAATAACACCCGAAACACGCAAAAATGGCGAGTTACTGATGCTAATTTATATTAATTTTCTGAAAAAGTGCAAAACTCCCGCTAGGGATATGAAAATGGAAATATATGTTCATTTGATAAAAACAATATGATATAATGAACATATGGTGTATAGTTTATTAAGAAGGAGGCTTACGACTATGACTTCCAATTTTATTTCAGTTGAAACCATAAGGGAAAAAACAGTTCCCATATTTAAAAATTATCCTATAGATAAGGCAATACTATTTGGTTCCTATGCGAAAGGAAGTGCCACAATAAGTAGTGATATAGACTTATACATTGACACAAATGGAAAGTTAAGAGGACTCGATTTTGTTGGATTGCTGGAAATCCTTGTTAATGCTTTAGAAATGGATATAGATTTGATTGATAAATCTCATATTGAGCAAGATTCTTTAGTAATGCAAGAAATAGAAAATGGAGGTATGGTTATATATGAAAAATCGAAAGATTATTCAAAAGACAATTAACTGTATAGACTCTATATTAAAATATACCAAAGATGTGGATTATGCTGAATTTAGAAATAATAGTATGATGGCTGAAGCTTGTGTGTTTAATTTAAGACAAATAGGTGAATTAGTTAATAAACTTGATAAAGAATATCTTTCAAAACATAATGAGGTTCCTTGGTTTGCGTGGACTAAGAAATCGTATAGTTCATGATTATGAAGGTGTGAATTTAAAACTAATATGGGAAATCATTGATATAGATATAAGAATATTAAAGGAACAGTTGTTGAAGCTAATTAATTAGTTTCTTTTTATATCCTTCACATTAAGAAATACACTTCCACCAAGGGGATAATATCTCCTTATAACATCTTTATTGATCTCTGCACTATATGTACGAAGTAATCCGGAGTATTACGAAGAATTTCTTCAATCTAAAAACTTTTAAAGTTCTAGAAATTATGACTGCATGATGTTGTTCAAACGCTGCTTGCAGGAGCAAGTTCACCTGAAAAATATCAAGATCACAGGTTGTCAGGAGGTTGGAGTGGAATTGTTTTGTTTTCGAAAACCCTTTAAATATTAGACATGTTTTTATGTAGCCGGTTTCAGAGGAAGGTGGGCCGCCTATAGATGATCCCCACCCTAATAGGAAGTTGTGGATTATCTATAAAATACTTATCATTATACGCATAGATAATGCGTATAATGATAAGTATAAGGAGGGAGCATGATGACGGTTAGAGAAGTAATTAAGATGCTACATAAAGATGGATGGAGAGAAATTGGTGCGAGAACTAAAGGCTCACATATCCAACTAAAGCACCCAACAAAACTTGGTAAAGTAACAGTGCCTAACCACAAAGGAGATAATGCTCCCGGTACACTAAATGCATATTAAAACAGGCAGGGCTTAAATAAAACCCTGATCTATATCAAAGAAAGGAGATAGATAAGATTATGCGTAAACTAACATATATGGCAGTATTTGAACCAACAGAAACAGGATATAGCATTTACTTTCCTGACCTTCCCGGCTGCATAAGCTATGGGGAAGATTTTGAAGAATCACAAAGGCAAGCAGTTGATGCTTTAGGTTTGCATATTTATGGTATGGAAAAAGATGGTGATAAAATACCTACTCCATCTAAAAAACCTCAGATAGATCCGGAAACGACAAGCGGGTATTTAGTTTCTCCGGTTACTGTTTTCCCCGACATAGTTAGAAATGAATTGGATAACAAGGCAGTTAAAACAAATCTGACTATACCTGCTTGGTTAAAAGAAATTGCAGAAGCCCAAGGTGTAAATTATTCAAAAGTTTTTCAAGCAGCCCTTATGGATTACCTTGGTATAAATCCATCCTCAATGCAAGGTCGGAAGGAATAATACTTTGTGTTACTATTTTATAATACAAAATTGTTTAAAAGACTTAACAAGTACAACCCAAGTTAATATGTGTTGGCTCCAGTCTATTTTGGCAGTAAACTCCACGACTTTTAGCGGACGTTACTCCGGTTTAAATACTGAGCAACCAATGTGCCTTTGGTCTTAAAAGTATCCAAATAAAAAAGGAAGAGTTTTATGGACACCCCTCCTCCTTAAAATGACTTGTTTTTAACTTATCTTATCCGAAATTGTTCTAAGAGTTGTAGCGACCGTTGAGCAGTCTATCTTGTTTTTCATTGCATATGACAACTTGTCCATATTGTATGATGGATCATCTGGTGCTCCCAAATGGCATCCGACATTAAAATCAGGCATACAGGCAAAATAACCGTAGCATGTTTTACCTAGAATCACATGAATGCTGGAATCTAGAATACCATCCATTGTTGCTTGAGTTCCCTCTATTTGAGAGGATAAAAGCATCCTTACGGACATACATGGATACTAAAAGCTCAATATTGGGTATTTGTCTGGATATTCCATCCAAAACACCGATAATCTGATATGCCTTGGATAAAAACTCCACCATCTCCCAATCCATTTCAATATCCGGGACAGGTGGTGACGGTTGTGGTAAAAAAGATCTTATTCAGGGGGTCTCCACTAAAGTTTGTTCTAAAACTTATTTTGCACCTTTGCACCTCCTAAAAATGAAATAAGGTCTACCCTTGCCCCGTGCTTGTTTCATTATACAGTCGTGAATGAAATAAATAAAGGGCTATTCGCTCTCTTATTTCATCATACCCACGATTATGAAACAATACACTTAAACTTAAAACAATAATAATCCTCTTTCATTATATACACTACCACTACTTACACCATCATCGTTGTCACTGCACCGTTGATTTTCTCTATTGACTTTTTGATGTTACCGGCCTGGTCAGTTCGGATATAAATGTTGCCCATTGAGCTGTAATTGGA
>CALCRE010000072.1 GCA_937894465.1 uncultured Clostridia bacterium | reverse complement strand
TTGCTCACACCGCTCTAGACGAAATTGTTGCACCGCTGAGCCGAAATGTGCATTTCCAGAATGAATGTATCTGTATGCTGTCTTTTTTGTTATATTGCATATTTCCATTACTTGTTTTACCGTTACAAAGTCAGGATAGTTTTGAAGCGTTTCATAATAGTATTTTTGCCAACTCATTTTTTACCTCCTGCAATTTAGAATGTACCTCCAAAATTAGCGGTATACCTCCAAGAATCAAAAAAATAAAATTTCTGCTGTATTCCTCACAATTCCCTTTGATGGAAAAATAGTCATGAGATGTACCGTAAAAGTCCCACGATTACTGGGGTTTCACATTCTATTCAGTTCCTTTGGATTACATTACATTGCAGTAGTTTCGAGTCTGCTCTAAGCTTATTAAGCGACTCGAAATCAGTTTGCCGGCAACGGCACGTGGGTTCGAATCCCACCCTCTCCGCCACAATTTGTCTGAAAAGCCTGATATATCAGGCTTTTCGTCACTTTACAAGACCTTTTCAATATGTTTTCAGTGCCAATTTTTATTTAAAGAAATAGAGATTTTTCTTTCTATATCCCTGCAATACTTCGATTAACTTCTTTGTTCCTTCCATATTTATTGCTCTTTTCATGTTGTAGGCAAGGAAACTAAGCCCTATTTCCGCTGTGGATTTTTCTTTACCCTTGCATAACAGATAGTGAGCACCGTGATACCACTTTTCTGTCCCAAATGGATGTTCCGCACATTCGCTCTTTCATCTTGTAAATATCTTCTTTGATTCTGAGGACAACTTTTTTTCGGGTGCATAATCCTTCCGGTCAAACGTATGATTGAATGGATTTGCCGGTATATCGTCAGGTATGGGATTCAGTTTGCCTCTGACACTACCGTACATCCTGACCGGAACAATACTGGATAACGGAGATGGAAAATGGAATTATCAGATATAGTTAATGCTGTAAGTAAAATACAAGGCTACTTCAACACGCATTTTGACGGGGAGATTACACTTGAAGCGCTTAGCAGCGCCGCCGGATACAGCAAATATCATACCGTTCGGATGTTCGAAGAACTAACCGGCAAAACGCCATTTGAAACCATCCGCACCCTGCGACAGACCAAATCCGCGCAACCCTACAGGCCCCTGATCATAAGATTGTGGATGTAGCTATGGAGAGCGGCTTTGATTCACATGACGGATTTACCCGCGCTTTTGCACGGCAATTTGGCATTACGCCGAGACGCCGCTGGATAAATGGTTTATCCATAATTCCATTGAAGCCTACTACATTTTGAAGGAAGGCAGAGAACCCATGGAAAAAGAACAAATTAAACGAACGCTGACCGGGACAGCAGCCCAGCGTCCTGCGCGTAAGATTATCTTAGTACGTTCGGTAAAGGCGACCGAATATCTTTCCTTTTGTGAAGAAATGGGTTGTGACTGGGATGGAGGTTGTGCTTGAATGCCACAATACGCTGATGTAAACTATCATTGACCGTTTCGATAACGATGTCGTCTGCCGGGAAAGAGCATTTCAAAGCGACCGTAACTGCATCGACCAGCAATACTTTCTTTGGCTAGGTGCTCACACTTGCCAGGCAGGTTATAGACTGATTTCAGAGGTTAATTATATGGAGAAAACCAGTTATATACATAACGTTTTATTATACATCGAAGAACACCTGACAGAGGAACTTAATCCTGACAGAATTGCCAGGCGACATTTCATTTCACTTGTCCAATTATATCGAGATTTTTATAAATACACGGGTCATTCGGTTAAGGAATATATCCGCAAGCGTCGTATTTCAAATGCCTGTAAAAAAATCAAGTGTTCGGATATTCCCCTTGCTATCATTGCCAATGAAAGCGGGTGTCAAACACAACAAGCGTTTAACAAAATGTTTAAATGTATCGTCGGCATGACTCCGCTCGAATATAAGCAATGCGACACATATTTTTATTTCTACCCATATTCTATTGATGAAATTAGTATTGCTGTTAAGGTAGGAAATGAGTTCATACCTGAATGCCAAACCATCAGATTTTATGATTCCTGTCTAATTGGTATTGAAGATAAAGCAATTGCGGGGCTTAATGATATAAAGGGGCGTATTTTTGGCAGAAACGGAAAACAAATCGGCAACCAATTCTGTTATGAAGTGATAACGGAAAAAGACGGAATCGGGAAAACGGGTACTTACGCTACTTGTGTTATTAATTATAATGAACAAGACATCAATGACGGATGGAATTATCTTTATAATGTTTGGTTATCATCGAGTATGTTTGAGCAGTCCTGCGACGCATATTTTGAAGAATACCTGTTTTTCGGAGGCAAGGTGCGAAAGCTGAAGCTCTTTCTCCCCGTCAAAAAGCGCAAAACGGCCCAACATATCAGTATTTCACGGATTCCGGAGATGGATTTTATCATTGCATGTGAAAAAGGCAATCATGCCGAGCGAAAAGCATCTGAAAAGGTCATGAACTTCTTAAAGGAGCAAAATCCATTGCTCATAAAAAATGCGCGGCGTTTTTATGTATGCACCCATGATGATGTCTATGTATGCGGAGTAGAATGCTGCGGCACACTCAAACTACCGGATGACAGCGATCTTAAGATATTGCATGTACCGGGCGGAAATTACGCCATATTGCCCGACGACTGCCTTGGAGACATAAATGTCGGTAGAGGGAAAATGGATTTATGGCTCCAAAACAACAGCATCGATCACGAGAACGCACCTGTTTTCGCAGTGTATGAAACTTTAGACGGTAAATATGATACCGATAATATTCGATTAAAATTATATAAGCAACTAAAATATGATAAAAACGGATAACAAAGCGGGGTTAGAAAATGGTAAAGTATATCTTAAAGAGGAGGATGAACATATGAGTACTGCAAAAAAGATTGAATTTGAAATACTCCCGCAGGATTTTTCTCCCCATATACTTCCTGAAATTATGAAATTGGCGAAGGAAATAAAAGACAATACGGCTTTTGTGTACGAACGTTTGAATAAACCGTTTTTCATGGAAACCGGCAGGCTTATTATTCGCCGTTTCACATCAGAGGACGGAGAAGCGGTTTTAGGGTTATCCCTTGACCGGGCGCAGTCAAGCATGAGAAACTTTGACCATCAATGGCCTACCGATTTGGAAGGCTGCAAAGGAGCCACCGCATATTTTGCAAACGAGGATATTTATTACGCTGTTTGCTTGAAGCCTTCTATGAAGTTAATTGGCTTTATCGCTTATAATAGCGTGAATGATGACGGCATTCTGGATTTAGGTCATGTCTGGCACACCTTCTATCAAGACAACGACCATGACACTGAAGCACTTTCACTCATGACGCAATATGCCTTTGAGAAGTTGGGCGTAAACGGTGTGACTGCCGGGAATCCACTGAAATGTGAAGAACAAATCGCCCCGCTGAAAGCTCTTGGAATGGAGGTTATTGACATTCGTGAAAAAGCCTCCTTTGTGAACGATGAAAAGGGAAATCCTATCGAATTTACAGGATGCAAAATGCTTATTACAAGGGAAAAGTGGGAAGTAAGCAACCCTGAAGGATATTCGCCGAAAACAAAGCCGGAGATTTTAAATATGGTGGAAGCTGTAAAAGGCACTGAACTGCGCTATCCCACACAATATATGATTAAGCAAAAAAGCAAAACGGCAGCATACACAGGGGCGGGTTGGCCTCATTCCAACGCCTATCCTGCAATATTTTCAGCTATTTCTCTTTTCTATGGAAAAGAATCCCGGCTGAACGAAAAGGGAGAGCAAGTAAACGACGATGTGCAATATCACATTCAAGGTGCCCTTTCTACCGAAGCTTACGGAATCCAGTATTCGGAGCTTTTTGAAGGCGATCATTTGCAAAATTGTCTTGGCCTATACGGCATAAAACCGCAGGTTATTGATTGCTCGGACTGGACCGAAGCGCAGGTACGCGATTTTGTGTGTACTTCGATTGCAAGCAATAAAACAGTTATCATTGAACCAAAGGAATACAAGGATATGCACTTTGTCTTTGGCTACGGCGATAATGGCAAAACGCTGTTCTGTTGCCCTTTTTTAGACGGCGACGATAAAAAGAATTGCTCTTTTAGTTTTCAAAAATATTATAAGCGTAAAAACCGAACAACTCATGTCAACCGATTGATAATACTTGAGGATAACAATGAAAATCTCGAACCGCGTGAAGTATACCGTAAATCTCTAAAACAAGCGCTTAAAATGATGACCACACCGTCACCCCCAATGGACTTCCCGAAATTAGAAGGAGCCGGAGTTGGAATATACGATGCATGGATTGCTTTATTACAGCAAGCCAACACAGAAAATAGTGAAGTTTATTATATGAATTTCCCCGTTTTTCCGCAATTTATTATACTATATGAAAACCGTTTACATTTATGCGAGTTTCTTAAAGCTTGCGCAGAAATATACGGGGTATTTCCTGAACTAATGATGTTGATTGAAAAATGCGAAGAAGTACATCGTTTAATACTGGAGGATGCCGAAATCGGATTCCATAAAGTGGGTGGGACCCCAAATATCAAGCGATGACCGACAACGAACGAAGAAGTCTGTTGATTGGCGTTTTAGAAAAGTGCCGAAAAATCGACCGCGAAATGATTGCCCTATTACAAAAAGTTTGCGAGGTGTTATAAGCATGAGCGAGACTACCAGAAAAGTCAAACAAACCCCTGAAAGCTATTCCCCAAAGAAAAAGCCGGAGATTTTACGCTTGGCGGCTGAAAACGCGGAGAGAACCGAACAACATAAAACATACGCGGTGATATCCTCAAACGGTGGCAGTTACATTGACGGGGTACCTATGTTGAAATGGGGCGAGTGGAAAGATAACTCTTATTGCGGATGCATTGCCGCTCTCTTAAAAGCTGCCGGGATTCCGGCTTCATATGAGGAAGTTATGGGGCTGTCCGGTGTTTGCTGGCAGGCAATTATGCGCAACGACTGGGACCCCAGCAGCCAAATGCCGCAAAACGGCAAACTGTGTGAAAAAAATGTCGGCGATGCGCTGGGTATTGAAGTCTATTCGATCGGAGATGAAAGCAAAATCTCAGAGCAGGCCAAAAGAAGCCTTGACAGCGGGATTCCAATATTAATGGTCGGTGGCCGCTGGGCGCCGGAATGGACGCTTACATGCGGTTACATTATCGAGGACGATCAAGATAAATTCTTTGGACGCACTTACTTTGATTGCCAGCATTACGAACCGACCAAGAAGACAATTGAAATCCAACCTCCCAGAATTCCCGAAAATGAAATTTACACTGAAAACAGGTATTTTTATCAAAGCGGATTTCCAGGTTGGGTTCCAAACGTATTAACTCGATTCTACGATAAAAAATGTAAGCCTATTTCGCGCAAGCAGGCGTTAATGGTTTCTCTTGAAACGTGTATCATGATGTTCGAGCAACCACCGGGCGAATCACACAAATTTGGGTATGATGCCTATGATGTATTGATTTCCGGCTTTGAACTTGGCGATGCCGAATATAAGGAAAAGTGCGGTAATGATTGCTATCATATCGGGTCCTTATTGGATGCCCGTCGTGCAGCATATATCTATCTTGAAAACAGTATCGGATTATTAGACGGTGAAAATAAAACGAAGCTGACAGAAGTAAAGAAGATATATAAAAGCATGGTTGATAATCTTTTATCGGTTGTACCATACAATGAGACAACACCTGTTTTTAACAGCACACCAGACTTCACGACAGCTACATTAAGTGTAACACAGCGACGAAAAGAACTGGCAGAAGCTTTAAAAGAAAACAAAGACTTGGAAAGAAAAGCACGAGCAATTATTAAGGAAATTCTTAATAATTGGACTTAAGTGATGTAGAGTATAACAATTGTAAAATTTTAATGGGCTTAAAACCCTTGTATTTGCTTCACACCCCCTCCAAAAACTACGAGGTTGTAATAATCTTTACCACCTCGTTTTAAAACATTTAATTTTTCTAATAACAAATAAAAAAATGGGTTGGAAAAAATTTTATTATATGGAGGCAATAAAAATGTGCCAAAAAACTTCGGTCGGTCTTATATAACTATATGGTATGTTCGTGAAAATCAGTTTTTATGCCTAATCCCCTTTTGCAAAAACATCATCTTATTATATTGGAATTTCTTTTCCATGCTCCACCTCATCTATATTGCTTCACTCTGGTACTACCGGCCATTCGATCTTCCTCAGCTACTAATAGCTCTTCGAACAGTTTGAGCATTTTTCACAGCGAATAAATCTATGTCCGTAACAACAAGATCCCCCTCTCCGTTTTTAGTAGGATTAGTCTCAATTCCTCTTCTCCTACTTGTATTATACCTTATATCCGGTTCACTCAATTATATCGATAAACCTATTAGGCCCTTTTGAGTACCGTAATCCCAACGATAACCTAAATCATACATGCTTTCCGTGATCAGCGATGAGGTCATAAGCTTGCTAGTATCCATAGCATCCGCTTTCCTCATAATAGGTTTTATAGATCTTTTGCATAGATCGATTGCTCAGCACCGAAACGCTCCACCTTGCTTTCAAGCATATATCCAAGCTTCTCAAGTAAATGGCAGGAGCGTACGTTTGCTGTTTGTGTTTCAGATACTACACGAGCCAGTTTCAGCTCATCCCGGCAAAATTCAAGCAATCTTTTTACCACTTCAAAAGCATATCCCTTACCCCAATATTCCGGCATAAACATATAGGATATTTCCGAATCAGCCGGATTATGATGTGGAGTTATAAAAACAAGGCCTATACATTTCTCCGTTTCCCTTCTCCTTACAACAAAGCGAATATCATTGTTCAGAAGAAGAGATTCATTTAATCTATTGAATGCCCATTCGACTGAAAGCGGACCACCCAAATATCGCCTGACTTCATTGTTTGTGAATAACGGTATAATTTCGCCAAAATCTGATTCCGAGATCGGTGATAAAACACAACGCTCGGTTGCTATGTTTGTGATCATTTTCCTCAACTCCCCTCTTGTTATCTATTAATTCCTTCTATGTAGTTGTAAACCTTCTTCGTCCACTCCCATATATCAATCTTTTCTTGTGATATAAAATGCACTTTGTTCTTTAGTTCCTTTGACATGTACGGTAATATTTGTTCTTTGAATTGTTCCGGAATTATACAAGAATGAAGATAATTCAACAAGATTATCTCACCTTTGCCTTTATAGGATGATATCCATCAAATATGTGCCCCGGATGTTTTCCCTTTGGTATTTCGCCTGGCTCTTCAATTTCAGCATCAAACAGTTGCGCGTTGAGTAATCGTGTTCTTGATACTCCCCTATGGTTCTCTTTACATAATATTCTTGATAGCTTGCCACTTCGTATCTTTTAAAACTTATTTGTGTAAATGCCTTTTGAGAAATTAAAATCACCTGTTCCCCAAGAGCACCAAGGTGCATAGCTTCATCTAAATCACGTAAAGAGATTATACCGTTAACAAAATCCTCAGCAAAAGAAAAGTAACAATCATCGGCTCTATATCCTATGATAAAATCCTTCCTAGCTGTGTCCGGCATAAAAGTACGAATGTTGCATTCATGTGCTTGTGGCGGAAGTGATGCAGATAGGTCGAATGTACGGTTTTTCATTAACAGCGCTTACCAATTTAAGATATTATGATTACCATCAGAAAGATTTAGATAGTCAAGCCCTTGGCCCATTCTTTGTCTAAATCCAAATTTTCGGTGCAATAAAAGCCTTTGCCATAATCGTTATAAGGCTTCCTTCTTCAAGATCGGGTTTCTTCACAATTTGCGGCGAGCCATGATAAATGACCGTTTAAATTTCTCCTTACACGTTAAATATCGTCATACCGACAGTTTCCTATTCACTTCCAGTATATCGATCGATCAATACCTCGTCAACTAAAATCATTGATTGAAACATTTAGCAGCAACCGGAATGTAATATAACCATACCAATCGGCACTTCAGTTGGATAAAACGGGTCAGTTTCATAACAACCACGGCATAATGACCATGATATTTTAATTCCTCAAAGCATTCCGGTGTTATTGCACACTTTAATCAAACTTTCGTTAACTCGGAAGAATTACAGAGAAGAGCAGAGCAACAATTGAAAAAAGCGCAACGTATGAAGCAGCTTATTCAATGCTAAGGTCAAAAGCTTGTAAAAAGAGTTCATTTCACTTAAAATAATTATAGTGACTAATATTTTAGCTTTGGAGGCTCTTTATGAAATTCATTCACCTTTCCGATTTACATATCGGGAAACGTATCAATGATTTTAATTTAGTTGAAGATCAATCGTACATACTAGGAAAAATATTAGATATTATTGACGATGAAAAACCGGAAGGTATCTTAATCGCAGGTGACATATATGACAAATCCGTGCCTTGTGCCGAAGCAGTTCAACTGTTTGATCAATTTCTATATCTACTATCCGATCGGGATTTGAAAACATTTGTCATCAGTGGTAACCATGATTCCCCGGAGCGAATTGCATTCGGTTCACGTATTATGGATAAAAGCGGTATTTTCCTATCTCCCGTATATGAAGGTGAAATAAAGCCTGTTACACTACAGGATGAATACGGACTGACAAATATTTTTATGCTCCCCTTTATCAAGCCGGCTCATGTAAGGCGATATTTTCCGGATGAACAAATTGAATCCTATACCGATGCTGTTAAGACGGTGATCAATCATATGGACATTGACCTTGATCAAAGAAACATTCTAGTCACCCATCAATTTGTCACGGGTGCATCCAGATGTGAATCCGAGGATATTTCGGTAGGCGGCTCGGATAATGTAGATGCTTCCGTATTCCAACCATTTGATTACATAGCACTAGGCCACATTCACAGTCCCCAGAATATCAGTCGGGAAACCATTCGATATTGCGGATCTCCTCTAAAGTATTCTTTTTCAGAAGCAAATCAAAAAAAGTCCTTAACCATTGTTGAGTTAGGTCAAAAAGGCGGCATTACCTGCCGTAGTGTTCCCCTGATTCCCAAACGGGACATGCGTGAAATAAAAGGACGATATATCGACATAACTGCTAAAAGTTTCTATACAGGCACTAATACGGATGACTACCTGCACATCACTCTTACCGATGAGGAAGACATTCCGGAGGCAATAGGAAAATTACGGATTATTTATCCGAACATTATGAAGCTCGATTATGATAATGCTCGAACTCGTTCGAACAACGAGATTCGAGGAACCGATAGTATCGACCGCAAGACCCCCCTCGAACTGTTCTCGGAACTTTTTGAAAAACAAAACAATCAACCCATGACCTCTGAACAGCAAGAGTTTGCTATGGATCTAGTCACGAAAATATGGGAGGGTGAATCATGAGACCGATTAAATTAACCGTTTCCGCATTCGGACCTTATGCCGGAGAAACTGTATTGGATATGGACAAACTTGGCTCAAACGGTTTATACCTGATCACAGGAGATACCGGATCAGGAAAAACCACTATCTTTGATGCCATAACATATGCCTTATACGGTGAAGCCAGCGGAGAAAACCGCGATTCCAATATGCTCAGATCAAAATATGCACATGAAGATACCCCCACGGAAGTGGAGCTTATTTTTGAATACGCCGGTAAAAGATATATTGTTAAAAGAAACCCGGAATATGAGAGACCTTTAAAACGTGGCTCGGGTACCACAAAACAAAAAGCCGACGCCCAACTGATTTATCCTAACGGCAGGGTGGTTGCAAAAACAAAGGATGTGACCAATGCGATACAGGACATTATGGGAATTGACCGGAATCAGTTTTCCCAAATCGCCATGATTGCACAGGGAGATTTTCTTAAGTTGCTACTCGCTCCTACTGAAGAGCGTAAGCAGATATTCCGACAAATCTTCAAAACCGGACTTTTTCAAGAGCTTCAAGATCGCTTGAAATCTGAATCCACCCGATTGAACAATGAATATACCGAACTAAAAAGAAGCGTTGACCAATATGTAGAAAGCTTGACACCGGTTTCTGATCATGGACTTGACTCCGATTGGAACAAAGCAAAAGCGGGAGATCTCCCTATAGCGGAAACCATAGATCTTGTGGAGAAAGCTCTCTTACAGGACAAGAAAACAAAGGAAAACCTCGACAAGCAAATCGCAGAACTAGATGAAAAGATTGCAGATATCAACACATTGTTAGGACAAGCCGGAGAAATTAAGAAAGCCGAAGAAGGGTTAGCGGAAGCAACAAAGGGATTGGCTGAGAAACAAAAGTCTTTATCCGTCTTATGTATTGCTCTCGAAGATCAACAAAACAAGCAACCTCAAAGAGATGCCATCGTTCAACGAATTGTTACATCCAAAGATAAGCTTGCTCAATATGATGAGTTTGAAGTTTTGAAAAAGAATAAGGACATAAAAAACGAGGATCTCGATGAAAAAACAAACCTGAAAAATATCCAAATTGAACTGTCAAAAACCCTGGTTGAATCTATTCACAACATGAAAACAGAGATTGAAACATTAAAAGATGCACAGACACAGAAACTAAAACTGATCAACTTACAAGAAAAATTAAAAGAAAAACTAGAAAGCCTGACATCATTGTACAAGTCTTTATCCGAATATGAAACCATCCTTAAAGAATTGACTGAACTGCAAGCAGAATATACCTCTGCATCTAAAAAGGCAGAAGGTGCTCAAAACAAATACATGCACATGAACCAATCCTTTTTGGATAATCAAGCGGGCATATTGGCTTTAACTCTAAATGACGGTGATCCCTGTCCTGTTTGTGGCTCTACTCTACACCCTAATCTTGCAACGAAGTCAGAGGATGCCCCGGAAGAAGCAGATTTAAAAAAAGCTAAAAAGATTTATGAAGCAGCACAAGCAAAAGCAAATGAATTAAGTGCTTCAGCCGGCGAAATTAACGGTAAAGCAAAAGAAAAAAAAGAATCCATAAAAATTCGAAGCATGGAATTGCTCGGTGAATGTGCATATGAAGAAATTCTAAGCAAGGTCGAGGATTCAATTCTTCAGGCAAAAGAAGAAGCAAAATACTTGGAGAAAGAGATAAATTCTCAAGATGAACGTTCAAAAAGATACGATGAGTTGAACAAATGGATTCCTCTAAAGGAATCGGAGCTGGAAAAAGTGAAGCAAACCATGGGAGAATTGGATAAATTGATTGCAACTTTGCAGACCGATATCAAAAACCTTACCGAATCCATAGACAAGATAAAGCAAAATTTACTTTTTGAAAGCAAGACACAAGCACAAGATGAGATAAAACAACTTGAAAAAAAGAAAAACGAAATGCAAAAAGCCTTAGAATCGATACAAAAGGAACATACCGCTTGTAAATCCGAAGTGGATGCATTACAAGGTCGAATCAAAGCGTTAACCGAACAACTCAAAGAAGCAAAAGATATTGATCTCTTAAGCGAAACACAAAAGAAAGAACAATCGGAAGAACGAAAAATGAAGTTGAATGATTCATTGTCCGCTGTTAAAACCAGAATCTATACCAATCAAATGGCACTTGACCGGATCAAAAAGCAAAGTAATGTTATGTGCGAAGTGGAAGAAAAGTGGATGTGGGTAAAAGCACTTTCCAACACTGCTAATGGAAACATCAGCGGGAAAGAGAAAATTATGCTTGAGACTTATGTACAAATGACCTATTTTGATCGGATTATCACCAGGGCCAATTTACGCTTTATGACTATGTCAGGTGGGCAATATGAGTTAAAACGTAGAATAGAGGCAGAGAACAATCGCAGCCAAAGCGGACTCGAATTAGATGTGATCGATCATTATAACGGAACTCAAAGAAGCGTCAAGACGCTCTCCGGGGGCGAGTCCTTTAAAGCGTCGTTATCTCTTGCGTTGGGTTTGTCCGATGAAATTCAATCTTCTGCAGGCGGGATCAAGTTGGATACGATGTTTGTGGACGAAGGATTCGGTTGTTTGGACGATGACTCTCTCCAACAAGCTATGAAGGTTCTTGCAGGATTGACACAAGGCAATCGACTTGTAGGGATCATATCCCATGTTGGCGAATTAAAAGAAAAGATAGAAAAGCAAATCGTTGTCACCAAAGAAAAATCCGGTGGCAGTAAAGTGAGGATTGTTTGTCCATAAAAAGGTTAAAGTTTATTAAAAGCGCAACAAACTGTTCACACAATTGTCACGATTATATAGTATAATGTTTTTTATGTTTTCATGTCCTAAAGCGAATTGACGGTTTATACATGGACAAAATAATATAAAAGGAGGCTTTTATGATAAAGCAAATAAAGTTACCGGTCATGATGCTGTTAATTACAGCCATCTTGTTTACGTTTACAGCATGTACCGACTCAAATAAAGAGGAAGGTGATAAGGATGTAACGACCGGTGGGGCACAAGAAACTACCCGCTCGGAAGGTGAAGATTCCTTGGTATTTTTTAATTACAGCGAAGGGATTACCGATGACGGTTTCTGGAAAGATATAAAAGCCCTTGATTATGTAAAACTATGCGAATATATAAAAATATCAGTTCCGGATGAGGTTCATACCATTACAGATGATGCTGTGATGTACGAAATAGACAGTATCTTATCCTATTATGCCGATTATGAAGAAATAACAGATCGAGCCATTGTAGATGGTGACACAGTAAATATCGATTATGTCGGGAGCATAAACGGAAAAGAGTTTAGCGGTGGAAACACCCAAGGTGAAGGCACTGAGGTTACCATAGGTGTAACCAGTTACATCGACGACTTTTTAGAGCAGTTAATCGGACATAAGCCCGGAGAAAAGTTTGATGTTGAAGTGACATTTCCCACAAATTACGGTGTAGAAGATCTGAATGGAAAAGACGCAGTCTTTGCTGTTACTGTCAACTACATTTTGGAAACAAAATTACCTGAGTTATCCGATCAATTTGTAAAAGATAATTTAACCGCTGAATATGGATGGACCGATCTGCAAGGTATGAAAGACGCCATTCGGGACGACTTAAAAAGAGTTGCATTAGAGAATTTTGTACAAAGCTATATGCTGGAAAATTCCACTGTCAACTCACTTCCTGATACAATGATAAAGTATCAGGAAGATTCTATCATCGGATATTTTGAAGAGTATGCACAATACAACGGCATGGAATACAAGGACTTTATAACTACCTATTTGGATGTATCGTCCAATGAAGAACTATTAGAAGAATATCGTGAAAATAACGAGCAAATGGTCGCCATGTTTTTGATCCTTCAAGCGGTAGCCGAAGATGCTAAAATTTCCGTCACCAACGATGATGTCTCCGCTTATTTCATCGAATATGAAGGTACAAGCGACTATTCACCTTACGAAGAGATTTACGGATTGCCTTATTTAAAGCTTCTGGTTTTAAATCAAGAAGTCATTAATCATATCGTTGAAAATGTAACGCTGTCATAAGTCATTACAAATACTGAAAACTCGCAAAAAAGAAATAACCATATTGGATTGAAAAAACATGCTCCCCGTTCTTCAAACAGGAGCATGTTTTTTCATTCGTTCTCTCGCAATCTATTTTCATAGATAAAAACCGATACAGTATCTTCTTTTACTCGAATTTTTAATGTGATGGGTTTATCTCGGGTATTGATAAATTTTAAATCGTATCGATTAAAATCAATAGTTGCATCCTGACCTTCATCAACATAAGAAACTTTTTTTGAATGGGGGTGTCTTTCCGTCACTTTTAAGTTTGCCTTCAACACTGCGTTATATAATGTACTGGAAAGCTGACATATACCACCTCCTAGAGCCTCAGAATTTTCAGGGCTACCGGATTCCAAAATGATTATGGGTGCTTCCTCATATCCTTTTTCAGAGGTTCTTTTCCCAACAACACGATTAAATGAAAATTCATCACCGGGATCTACTTTATATTGATCAAGCTTTTTTGCAGCCAACTTAATATTATGAACTCGAGGTTCGCTTTTATCAAGCAAAGGAGTTTGAAAATGACCAATTTCCACTTCATCTATCTTTCCCGATTTTTGATCTTTGCCTTTTCCCTTAGTCACCGACCGATTTATCTTTAAATCACCATCGAATATAGATCCGATATTTATGTTGTTATCCTCCTTTTGCTCATGATCTTTGCCCGTTGTCCGATGATCTTCACCCTCAAAAATCGAACAAGAAACAAACAAGGCAAGGAAAATTATGAGTATATAAATTAACTTGTTTTTCATTTCAACACACCTCTCTTCGATTTATTATGTGCAAAAATCTTTCGTTAACTCCTGAGCTTTCAATTCGGTAAAAACACTTTTTACTTTCACATTTTGTTAATTTTTTAAATCGGCCGGGAAGCCACCCATTAATTGATTGACTGACCTCCCAGACCGCCTAGCATATGGCTCCGTACTAGGCAGTTCCCCGGTTTACGCACTAACCTTCTTATAGTAGTCCGAAAAGAAAGAATAACCCGCCTGTCAGAGACGGTCATTGGTGAAAGTAACATTAAGGATTTGGCTATTGGCTATGCGCCAGTAGCCTTTTCGTATCCCAAAAACTTCTGTTGACTTTTATTCGGAGTTTATTCTCTATGTACGGCAAAATATGATCCGGTATCCTCTGTGCCGACCGTTCAATCTTTGCAAAAAAGTAACATATTGTGCACATACCTGAAAAATCTCCCGGACAGTATATCAATCATTTTCGATTGATTCACTGTATCGAAAAATGTTTTCTAAATCCATGTCTACAACATAGGTGTATCCTCGATTTGCGTACTCCTTGCGTCTGAAACCATAAATGGTTTCCACAAATTTATGCAGATTCATCCCAAGTTGGATGCCTGATACAGTTCATGTTCCTAAGGTCGGGAATTTGCTCCTCACGCTACCTTCAGATTCCACTTCACAGTGGACACCCTTGCCCTTGGCTTATGGTTTGGCAACTACCGGCCTCCATTACAGACTCTCACCGTCAAGTTATGCACCATGCGTGACGCACACTAAAAAAGGCCACTCCAACGGAAATGGCCTTAAATTATTAAATTTAGTCGATGATTTGAAATTGATCCGGCGAAAACTTCTTACCATCGCTCTTTGTAGAAAAGATATGATACATGACGTATCTGTCTTCCACCTGTAAAATTGTTTGAAGTATATTCATATGAGCAACATTTGATTGAATGATAAAGGGGTGATCATTCCGGTCTTTCACAATTTTTGCATCAGCGCTTTCCATATAGCTTAAGAGTATCATGTCCCATAAGGTATACTTGTTATATTCTGTGGGTAACCCTTGAGCAGTAACGGTCATTTCCGGTGTTGTTTGATCTTTTTTTCTAAAATCAAAAGTAATGTTCTTTTTCTTTTCATAGGGTCTTCCTGCAATGTGCACATATAACTCGTTCTCTTCCATAACAGATTCATCCATCCATAAAGGGTAGTTTAAAAAGGTCTTCACTTGATCATAAGACAAACCTCTGTAATCAATCATATACCACCCTCCGGGTCCTGCATCGTTCCGACCGAATCCCACATACACTAAATTCTCATCATCACGAAGAATCTCCAAGTCATATATTTTCTCGCCGGCTTTTTCTTTTATGGCGATTTCTTCGTAGAGCTCTAAAACCCTTGGATCATTGATCTCTTCAAAGAAATGCTCCTTGGTCATTTCATTGCGTTCCTCATTATGGAACCTTAGGTGGGATGCAATCTTTATCATCTCCTCCCTATTTAAAACATCGGATGTCATTTGCAGAACACTTTTGTCAGTGTTTTCACCTAAGTAAACAAGCAATGTATTAAGTCCCGAAGATAACTCTTTTGACCAAACGGCCTGTCTGTCGTTGATCATTATCAAATCTGCCTGATCTTTCATAAGTGGAGTGTCTACAGCTTTTACCAAGCGAATCATCAATTCTTGGCCGCCCTCACCTGTATACAGGATGGAATCGACTCGATCGTCGACTGTTCTGATGAAATCGAAACGGTACGATGGAGGTAAATACTCCGGAACTACTACAAAAGACTCTTTTTCAATGATTTGACGAATCACGTCCTTGTCGGAACTGTAGGTGTTTTTGTATTCACCAAGTCCCGTTGTTCTGCCATCTTTCAATCCGTATAAAACAGTGAATTGATGATTGCTCAGCTTCGCAATCTTTACGAAAAAACCTTCTTGTATGTTGTCGTATGCAATCATGTCATATTGGCCCGGCTGCAATCGGTTGACCTGCTGTTGCACTTCATTTTGTACCTTTTCAAATAATATGTCTATTTCTTCATATTCTTTGCTGTGATCAACCTTTGGAAATAGGGTATCGTAGGTTTCTCCGGATGCAAGTTCTAAAAGCGGTATATATTCGTGAGAGGGTTTCATAAGATTGATCAAAGCTTCAATGCCTTTTAAAATGCCTTCTGCATTAGCTTGAAGGCCGATTACTAAAGCCACTATAACCGTAAAAAGCACCACTTTTCTTTTCAACGAAACAGCTTTGTTGGGGACGGTTCTCTCATCTTTAACTATTTTCATAATTGATTCCTTGAAATCCGGAACGGATTCCAAAGGAATGTCACTTTCATAGTTGTCCTGTATCAACCGGCTGATTTTATAGCATTGATCACACTTTTGCAGATGATTTTCAAAGCGTTGTTTTTTAAATCCTGTCATTTCGTGATTGGCATATGCCAATGTATTGTTAACTACATCGATACAATTCATAATAAATCTCCTTTCATGGTTTGGCTAAAAAATCTCGAACCGATTTCACTAGCTTTCTGCGTCCTCTTGTAAAATAGGTGCGTGCGGAAGATGCAGGAATTTTTTCCTCTTCGGAAATCTTGTTAAAAGGCTCTTGTGCAAAAATTCTACGAGTCATTACTTTAGCCGTTTTATCAGTGTTTTTATTAATTTCACCGGATATGAAAGCCTCCAATTCCTCCAGAAGGAGAATGCCTTCCGGGGTGGGGGATTGACAATCTAGAGCCGCTTCATTTAATTCCTCCGAAACAATCTTTTGATTTTTTCGTATGGTATCCAAGCATGTACTCGCACAGATGGTATAAATCCAAGTTGCCAAACTGCACTCAAAATTGAATCCGTCAAGTTTTCTATAGATCTTAATGAACACTTCTTGGGCAACATCCTTGGCATCTTCCTGATTCTTCATAAAACCCAAACAAATGCGATAAACCTTATTGTGGTACATATCAAATAGTTGTTCAAAGGATTTTTCATCACCCAATAGAATTTTCTTGATCATCTTTTTCTCATTGTCACTCACAGAGTTACCACCTCCTGCTTTCAATTGATGTCTTTTTGTACATGTACACCTGTTAGACGAAAGGAATGAAATAAACGCTACAATGTTAGTAAATAAATCTTACCGGAACATTGGATATAGCATCAATATTATAAGGTAATTTAGAAATAACCGGAACGGAATTAGAGGAAGAGAGATTAGTGAAGAGAATAAGTAATTGGAGACGGAGATCGAGAGCAAAAAAATTTTAAAACCTTATTGACCCAAAGGTTATTTTTATGTATAAT
>CALCRE010000071.1 GCA_937894465.1 uncultured Clostridia bacterium | reverse complement strand
TTATTACTTCCCATTTTCAGCACCCCTTCATGATTTTATTATACAATCACGAGGTTGTGTCCGTCAACGTCAGCATAACTCATTTACGGTTTGTTTTTTTTGAAACATCTAAATATATTCATAATAATCAACCCACAACACCCCCTAATATAAAGATTTACACTGGTATAAATATAAAGATATAGTTTTCAATTCCGCTATCAATCCCCAATACTACACCACCAAATACAATAATCCACTCAACCTCATCGCTATCAGCCAACTGCCGTCGGTCACTGCCGTCGGTTTTTATGCTGTAAATTCTACCATCACTTTCGTTGCTATAATAAATCCGATCACCAACTACATGAATAGAACGTGTCTTGTCATTACTCAATCGTCGCTGATTATCGCCATTCATTTCAATACTGTAAATTCTCTCATCGTCACTGTTGATATAAAGAATCTGTTCTCCAACTACATTAATACTCCATGCAAATGTATCGCTCAGTTGCAGGCGATTGTTGACATCAATACTTATACTGAAGATGCCATCCCAAGTGCTATAATATATTCTATCGCCTACTACATCGAAATTACTTACCTCATTATCAGTCAACAGTTGACTTTCGCTTCCATCGGTTCTCATTTTGTAGATGCCCATGCCGTCGTCGCCATAGCTATTTCCACTATGGCGACTGATGTTGTAATAAATCCAGTCGCCAATTACACTGACATTCGATACGGTATCGTCGTTCAATTGTTGCAGATCTGTACCGTCGGTGTTCATACTGTGTATATATCCACTGTTATTGGAGTTGCTAAAATAAATCCTATTGCCAACTACATGGGTATACCTTGCAAAGGCATCATTCAGCTTCTGTTGGTCGCTACCATCAGTGTTCATGCTGTAAAAACCACTGCTATTGCTGTAATAAATCCGTTCGCCGTGAATTACGGCATATTCGTCGTTGGCAATATTGTCTCTCTGAGAATTGTTGTTTGAGGCATTGTCTCTCGGAATATTGTCTACATGTGTGTTATTTCCACAGCCGACCGCCGCAATCACTACAAACATTGCCATTAGGATTATAGACATCACGCACTTTTTCATCTTTATTTCCTTCTATCGTGCCTAAGGTAAATTATCAACATTTAGATTAAAATGATAAACTTCTCAATTATATAAATAATCTATATTATAACATTTCTCAAATTAAAAATAAATTTGATTGATGCAATTCATTTTATGTATCTAAACAAATAGCCCAAGATAGGGTTTTGTTGTGTTTAAAATCACTGATAGAGGAACACTATTTTTTTCAGTGTCCTTTTTTCTCTTACTCTATTTCTTTGTGTTCCCACATACTACCTCAACAGCCACCGAAACATTAATATAATTTTTTATCTCCTTGTGGCGAGATTTATTGCCATTATCATTGAACACCATATGCCTAAATCTAACGATTTCTACATAGATTTTTTTTGTATCAATACCACCGTCTTCACATGCTCAGTCTACGGAAACATATCAACATAATCTTTACATTAAAATTTGCTTTCCACAAGGCACGCCTTTTAAATAACGCAATAAACTAAAATTAAATTCCTTTGTCCGCCAATCTTTTAACGAAACCCCTATCTTTTAACAATTCCTCGGTACCAATAAACAACATAAAGCATCTATATTAACTCAAACCGTCTTTATGTAAACCACTCAATTCCATTATACCCTTATTATGTCTGAAGATCAACGAAAACAAGGCCTTTATACCCAATTTTCCGCATAAAAAATAGCATAAATTGTAGATATTGTTCTATCAATTTATGCTATCTTATTTGGCTGGGATGGCAGGATTTGAACCTACGGATGCCAGAGTCAAAGTCTGGTGCCTTACCGCTTGGCGACATCCCATTAGCTTAGCCTTTTTATATTATGGGGTGAGTAGTGGGATTCGAACCCACGGCCTCCAGAGCCACAATCTGGCGCTCTAACCAGCTGAGCTATACCCACCATATCCATACGGAAAAAAGGCATACGCTTATTCTAAGACAAACTTGCTCGTTTGTCAACATCATATTTAAACTTTTTTTCTTTTTCCGGACTAGTCGCAACTTATTCGTCTAATTTTTTTAGCCAAAGATCAGCTACGGCATCGCTTGGCATCTTCCAATCTCCTCTTGGAGACAGGCTTATGCTCCCTATTTTCGGTCCATCAGGTACACAAGAACGTTTAAATTGCTGTGTGAAAAATCTCCATACAAACTTTCTTAACCATTTTTTGATGGTTTGTTCATCGTACTTACCTTGAAAAGCATAGCATGCCAAATAAAGAATCTTTTCAGGCGATGCTCCGTATCGGATCATATGGTACAAGAAAAAATCATGTAACTCATAAGGTCCTACAATATCCTCGGTTTTTTGACTGATTGTACCTTCGGAATTCTTGGGCAAAAGTTCCGGTGAAATCGGCGTATCCAGAATATCATTTAGTACATCTTTTACTTCCTTGTCACTGCTTTCTGCCGCCCATTTCACAATATGCCTGATTAATGTTTTTGGAACATTAGCATTCACGGAATACATGGACATGTGATCCCCGTTATAGGTACACCAACCTAAAGCCATCTCGGAAAGGTCTCCGGTTCCGATCACCAAGCCCCCTTCTTTATTGGCAATATCCATTAAAATTTGAGTACGTTCTCTGGCTTGTACATTTTCATAAGTGGTATCATGGATATTCGGATCATGACCGATATCTTCAAAATGTTGCAAGCTGGCTTTAGTGATGTTAATTTCTCTAAAATCTGCACCGAAAGCACGAATAAGACCAATGGCATTTTCATAGGTTCTGTCGGTTGTTCCAAAACCGGGCATGGTGATTGCCCTTATATTCTCCCTGGGTAACCCGAGTTTGTCGATGGTTTTTACCACTGCAAGAAGCGCTAAGGTAGAATCAAGCCCGCCGGAGACGCCAATGACAGCTTTGTTCAATCCTGTATGCTTCATTCGTTTGGCCAATGCGGAAGATTGAATTTCTAATATTTCCTTGCATCTTTCATTCAGTTCATTTTGATCCTCCGGTATAAAAGGATGCGAGTTCATCTTTTTGGTCAATTCGGTTTTTGTAGGATCACTTCCCTCGTAAACAACAGTCCTATAGCCACTCGGAACAAAGCTTTCGTGAAAAGAAGAGTTTTTCAATCTCAAGTTTCTAATATTGTCCACATCAATCTCAGACAAAATCATTTGCGAATCGAATGTAAAGCGTTGAGATTCAACCAATATGTTCCCATGTTCCGCTATGATCCCGTGTCCCCCAAAAACCATATCAGTGGAAGACTCATTAATACCGGAAGAAACGCTTATATATCCTAAAACACATTTGGTCGAGTGTTGTCTTAACAAATCCAATCGTTTGTTTTTCTTTCCTACCGTTTCGTTGCTTGCCGACAAGTGAAAGATCATGGTTGCACCGGCTAAAGCATGATAAGAAGACGGAGGAATCAAAGACCATAAATCCTCCCCGATTTCAACGCCAAAGCAAAATTCTTCGACATTTTTATCGCGGAACAAGAGGTTTGCTCCTATCGGAACCTCCTCCCCGTCTATATAAAAAGTTTGAACGGATAAATCCTTCGAAGATTGAAACCAATGTGTTTACAGATAACAAGCGTTGGTTTTCGGTACAATGCCTAAAATAACTCCATTGTGTATTACCGCTCCGCAATCTAACAATGAATTTTCCACAAGCAAAGGAACTCCGATTATATAGATACCGGTCTTCCCTGCTGTGTATTTTTTTAAGTCTACAAGAGCCACCCTTGCTTGTTCAATTAATACATCTTGGTAAAATAAATCCCCGCAGGTATACCCGGTGATACACAATTCAGGAAACACCGTCACCCCTGCTTTGCTTTGTTCGCATTGATCCATGCTTTCTTTGATCTTACTAACATTAAACTTAATATCAGCAACCCTCATCTCGGGTATACAAGCGCTGACTTTCATAAATCCATATTTCATAGGACCACCTAAATTCGATTGTAATTTGACCTTATTATATCACACTGCTATAACCAAGAAAATTTTAAAAAATTTTTTTAAAAAACTGTTGACTTTTATACATGCATAGTGTACCATGTGTCTAGTACACTAGCAAAGGAGGTAGCTATGAAATATGAATCGAACAGGCCGATCTATTTACAGGTTATGGATTCATTAAAACAGAAGATGGTTTCAAGAGAAATTCGTCCCGGTGACCAATTGCCCTCCACTCGTTTACTGGCAGTAGAATATGACATTAATCCCAACACAGCTGCCCGGGTTTACAAGGAACTCGAGCAAGAAGGTATTTGTTTTACCAGGAGAGGTGAAGGTACATTTGTAACGGATGATCCCGTGTTGATCAAAAACATACGTGAAGAAGCCGCATTATCGATTACCAGGCGGTTTATCAAGGATATGAAAGGTCTAGGGTACGACATGAAAGAAGCAATACAAAAAATACAAGAAGAAGGAGAACATTATGATTCTATTAAAGACAGAAAAGCTGACTAAGAGCTTCAATGGTAAACCGGCTGTTAACCAAGTGGACACAGAATTTGAAGCCGGCAAAATATATGGATTGTTAGGACCTAACGGAAGCGGTAAGTCATCATTTATGAAAACGGTTGCCGGCTTGTTTTATCCCACAAGCGGAAAAATTACCGTTATTGATGGTCCGGTAGGAGTACCATCTAAGAGCAAGGTGGCTTATATGCCTACAGAGCCATTTTTCTATGATTATATGACCATAAAGGTCGTAGGAGATTTTTTCAAAGATTTCTATGAAGATTTTGATCCCGATCTGTTTGGACAGCAGCTGGACTACATGCAGTTGACACCGGATATGAGGGTTCGGTCTCTTTCATCCGGTATGGCAGCAAAACTCAAAGTAGCAGCCACTATGTCCAGAAAAGCATCCGTTTACATGTTGGATGAACCCTTAAACGGCATTGACCTAGTGGCTCGCGACAAGATCATTACATCCATCATCAACAGAGCCGCTCCTGATAATGCCATTGTGATCTCCAGCCACTTAATCGACAGTATGGAAAACATTCTGGATGAAGTCATGTTCTTAAAAGAAGGCAAATTGGTGATCAATGGCAATGCCGAGGAAATTCGTGAAAAGAACGGCAAGTCCATTGTGGATTTATACAAGGAGGTGTTCGCATGATTGCAAAATTAATGAAATATGAACTTCTAAGAAGAAAAACAACCCTTACCGCCTTTGCAATCCTGTTTGTAGTAGCGGAATTAGCAATCCTATTCGGACTATACAAGGGCGATAACTGGATTGCCTTATCAATCATTATGTCCTTGTTGTTAATTGGTGGTACCTATGTTTACGCCTTGGTGGACACCATTGCATCCTACTATTCCGATTTAAAAAACAAACACGGATATATGTTGTTCTTAACACCTATCAGCGGATACCAAATCATCGGATCCAAAGCTTTGTTCGGATTGATTCAGCTGTTCGTGACTGTTGTGTTGATGTTTTTAGCCATGTTTTTGAATTACAAGGTGGCGATTAATCTATACTTCACGGGAACGGAAATCGAAGTGTTTTGGAAGCAAATCACAGAGGGCTTACGGATTATTGCTCCTAATATAGGTCAAATGGTGCAATTCCTTCTGATCGTATTGTTGCAATGGTTCAATATCATCATGATGGGTATACTTGCAATCACATTAAGCAAAACCATTTTCTCCAACAGTCGACATAGCTTTTTGTTAAGCTTGTTGATCTACATTCTGCTGTCCGTAGTCACTCAAACCATTTCAGTTGCTGTATTAGCTCCCTTCGGTTTGTTTGGAGAAATGATAAACATTGAAGTTGTTGACAACACTGTAGTTAAAAGCTCGATTCAGATGGGTAAATATTTTACTGTAGGAATTGTCATGTACGCAATCTACATTGGCCTCTTCTATTTCTTATCAGGTAGATTCCTACATAAACGGATCGACCTATAAAGTAAAAACGTTTAATTAGTAAAGAAAAAGCCCGCGGAACTCCCGGGCTTTTTTCTTTATAGATTGTCTTTACTTTAATTACTTCGCATATCTTTCCTGCAGATCGTGATACTTCATTAATCTGTCAACCAATGATTGATCCGGCGTTTCCCACCAGTGGTTAGGGAACATCGGACATAAGCTGTGATGATTTCCGTTATATATTATAGAGACAGTAAATATCTTGTTTTTACCGCCTTTCGTGCAAGTCAAACAACCATTACAAGGCTTACAGATGTTGATGAAGTGTTCTTTCATATCATCATCCAGATGTTCAAAATCATCAAGCATGGCCTTTTCACCAATACCGTTTATCGTGCCAAAGCCCACTTTTTGCTCCTTACGAGGATTGTATAAAATACTAAAACCTCCGACACGGTTATTCATAACAATATTCATATCAAAACCCGTCGGACTTAACTGCACCCTGTTATCAAATGTATATCTTTTATGTACACAATCGTTTTTTAATTCTAAAAGCAAACCATTCAGGTGAACCATTTCATCCATTCGCTTTAACAGATAATCTAAATTTCCATCAAAACAACAGGCGGCAAAGGAAAACAAATTGTGATATATGTTAGAATTCAGGTTGGTTTTGTATTTATCAAATACCCGTTGGTTTTTACTCCCAAGTAATTTTAGTGCCCCAAATAGATTTTGTTTGTCTTTATAATAAAACGTAATCTTCTCTTGATCAGCTGAAACTTCAATTCCAATTGTTGATAGTGTCTTTTGATAAACAGGCTTGTATGTTACTTTTTCTGACTTCAGCTGTTCTTTTGTAATACAAATTGAGTTTTCAGACAATTCACCGTTTATTGAGACTATAAAAAGAAAACGATAAAAATCATACAATGTTTTAAAAACTGACATATAGATTTTGTTTAACTCCGGGACTTGATTGTTGGACAAATGCCAGGGATATGCTCGATCCTGATCTGTCGGTAAACCAAGTAACATAGGATCATGATATATCATGTTTTGGATATCCCCCATTAGTGTGTGAAGAGTTTTTTGACTTTCTTCACTTGCCAATTCAGACGTTATGGGTGCAAAGTCAGAATAAGCAAACTTGTAGGCAAATAAAACTCTTTGAGAAACATTTTCGAATGTTTTTTTGTTATCAATCACTTTATATTCCTCGCTTATACAAAAATACACCAGCTTACACCGAATTGATCCGTCAGTGCAAACTGACACGGGCTGTAATCACACTTTTCCATAGGTGTGAAAGACAATGCTTTTTCTTTTAATACCTCATAGGCAGTTTTAACGTTTTCTTCCCCACCTTCTCCGAAGTGAAAGCAAAACATCATTGTGTTACCAATGCTTATATCTCCCATTTCAGATACTGCGATCACTTGACCATAAGCATCCAGCTCAGCATGCATATATCCTCCGTGATCATCCGGATATTTACACAGTACTTTCGCATTAAAAGCTTTCTGATAAAGATCCAGCGCCTCTTTGCTATTCTTAACAAACACTTGCATCATTGACCTTTTCATTTTTTCACCTTTGATCCCTAAGCTTTATTTTTGCTTTTATCATACCATATCCAATACACACGGAAAGTATAGGTACAACAAAAAAATGATGCAGTCTATTTAAAGACTACACCATATTTTTTAATTTTCATGAATCATTCTATTGAACGAGTGCATTGATTCTTTCATTTACTTTTGCATACATGTCTTCATACTTGCCTTTTTTCTCTCTTTCGGCGTCAATGACTTGTTGAGGTGCTTTACTTACAAAACCCTCATTCGAAAGTTTCTTGGTAACACGGTCTATTTCCGACTCTAATTTTTTCTTTTCATCTTGTAGCCGTTGTATTTCCTTTTCAATATCAATCAAATCTCCTAATGGGATATAGATCTCACAACCTTCCACTACCGCTGACACATAGTTCTTGTCAATTCTCTCTTTGCTTTTTGTAACAACGATTTCGGAGCAGTAAGCTAATTTTTCAAAGAACACACTACCCGTCGTGTAAATACTCTCGAGTTGATCATCCGATACCACAAGAATGGCCTTGGCTTTCCTGGAAGGAGGAACATTCATGTCCGCCCGAATATTTCTAATTGCCTTGATGGCATTCATGATGACGTTCATTTGGTTTTCTTCTTCCATGTATGCATCTTTTTCGGCGTATTCCGGCCATTTGGAAATCATGATACTTTCATCATCGTGTATGAGATTGGAATAGATTTCTTCTGTGACAAAGGGCATAAAGGGATGCAGCAGCTTTAAAGAAATGGATAAAACCTTGTTTAAAACGTACAAGGACTCAATCCTTCCCGGTGCCTCACTGTCGTACAAACGAGGTTTCACCAGCTCGATATACCAGTCACAGAACTCCTCCCAAATGAATTCATATATTTTCTGCAATGCAATTCCGAAATCATACCGTTCTATATGATTGGTAACATCCTTTACAAGGGTATTCACTCTGCTTAAAATCCACTTCTCCGGTATCCCGTACAAAGATTCATCGATGTTTTCAAATGCCAAATTGTCATCGAAATTCATCAACACGAATCTGGATGCATTCCATATCTTATTAGAAAAGTTCCTGCCTGCCAAAATCTTGTCTTCTGAAAATCTCAAGTCGTTTCCGGGAGAGTTACCTACAATCAAGGCATATCGTAATGCATCTGTTCCGAATTGGTCAATCACTTCCAAAGGGTCGATTCCGTTTCCTAGGGATTTACTCATTTTTCTTCCTTGTGCATCTCGGACCAATCCATGGATTACCACATGTCTAAAAGGTGCTTTTCCGGTATGCGCCAAACCGGAGAAAATCATACGGGCAACCCAGAAGAATATGATGTCATACCCTGTTACGAGAACATCCGTAGGATAAAAGTAGTTGAAATCTTCTGTCTCAGCAGGCCATCCTAATGTGGAAAACGGCCACAACGCTGATGAGAACCATGTATCCAAAGTATCTTCATCTCGCGAAATATTACTGCTCCCGCACTTTGAGCATTTTCCAGGAGCTGTCTTGGACACAATGATTTCTCCACATTCACAATAATAGGCCGGTATTTGGTGTCCCCACCATAATTGTCTTGATATACACCAGTCTCGAATATTCTCCATCCAATTAAAATAGGTTTTGCTGAATCGCTCCGGTATGAATTGGATGGTTCCATCTTTAACCGCATCAATAGCCGGTTTTGCCAAAGGTTCCATTTTAACAAACCATTGCATAGAAACAGCAGGTTCGATCACCGTTGAGCAACGATAGCAAGAACCCACATTATGCACATGGTCGTCTATTTTCACCAATAGCCCGGAGTCTTCCAAATCCTTTACAATTTCTTTCCGTGCTTGGTATCGGTCCATCCCGGCATATTTGCCGCAAAAGGAATTCATGGTGGCATCATCATTCATCACTTTCACGATTTCCAGTTCATGACGCAAACCAACCTCAAAGTCATTCGGGTCGTGCGCCGGTGTAATTTTCACCGCACCGGTTCCAAAGGAAGGATCTACATAATCGTCGGCAATAATGGGAATCTCTTTGTTCATTAAGGGAAGAATAACCATCTTTCCGATCATGTCCTTGTATCGTTCATCCTCCGGATGAACTGCTACTGCGGTGTCTCCTAACATGGTTTCCGGCCGGGTTGTGGCTACTGTGACGAATCGTCCTTCCTCCCCTTTTACCGGATACCTGATATGCCAAAGATGACCGGCTTGTTCTTCATACTCTACTTCCGCTTCACTGATGGAGGTTCCGCATACAGGACACCAGTTGATGATTCTCTCTCCCCTGTAGATCAATCCCTCTTTGTACAGTCTTACAAACACATCTGTAACAGCTTCGGACAACCCTTCATCCATGGTAAAACGTTCTCTTTCCCAATCACAAGAACTGCCTAACTTTTTCAGCTGACTGACAATGCGGTCTCCGTAAAGTTTTTTCCATTCCCAAGCTCTTTCAAGGAATTTTTCTCTTCCTAAGTCTTCTTTACTCAACCCTTCTTGATTGAGTTTCTCAACGATTTTGGCCTCGGTGGCAATGCTGGCATGATCTGTTCCGGGAAGCCATAAGGCTGAAAAGCCTTGCATTCTTTTCGTTCTAATCAATATGTCTTGAAGGGTATTATCCAATGCATGACCCATATGAAGCTGGCCGGTAATATTCGGAGGAGGAATCACAATAGTGTAAGGTTTCTTTTCAGGATCAATCTTTGCGTGAAAATATCCGCTATCCATCCACCTTTTATACAGTTTGTCTTCCACTTCTTTGGGTTCATATGTTTTTGCCAATTCAATCATTTTTCATCATCCTTTATCATATTTCATATTTCATTGCTTTGTTATATACAAAACTTCTTCAATCAAACATAATCAATATACCCACCAAGCCGGGAGCAAGGAAAATCAACCCATACAGTTTGACTCGGATCACGGCCTTTTGCACTTTCAGGCTGTCCACGTCCTTTTCCTCGAAATTTTCACTTCCCTTGATGGTTTCCTTGTTTCCCAGCTGATACTTGTTTTCTATCTTTCCCGCTAAGAACACAATCAACGCACCTACTACAAACAAAAGTATTGCTAGCGCTTTCACAACAATTCTCATGATATTCCTCCATTGGTACTGTTACTTTCTCATTTATAATTAGTTAAAGCCAACAAAAAAGCCTTCGTCATTTGGACGAAAGCTCGCGGTACCACCAAAATTCTTTAATTCATTCACCTTTTTGTGACTGATCAAAACACTCATAAGGTATAACGGTCTACACCGCCGTTTTCTACTGATCACTTCAAAATCGGAACTCCCGGGCGACCTTCGGTGTCGTGTGCTTTAAAGAAACTCTCAGCCCATTGATTTCTTTTCTCTGTTAAGGAATTTTACACCTACTCCTCCCGTTCTCGGTTGTTAAAATATATTAAATATTGATATTTACTTTCACTCTAATATAGCTTAAAAGCAACATGAAGTCAAACAATTTTTTTATTTACTTTAATATTTTCTCCGCAATCCACTTGGCCACGCCATCCCTGTCACTTATGTCACAAAGATCATCTGCAGCGTTTTTTGTTTGTTCAATGGCATCTGTCACGGCAACACCTATCCCACATTCTTGAAGCATGTCAACATCATTGTAATCATCACCAAAAGCGACAATTTCATGTAAGTCAATACCACATTTGTCTGCAACGGATTTAACAGCTTTATGTTTGGTAGCATCTTTATGCATGACAAGTGCCAATTTGTTTTCAGAGATTTCCGCATACAAATGAGACGGTAGCAGCTTTGAAATGGCATCAATCTGTTTATGACAAGAGACTCCGGCAATGATTTTATCAACTGGTAAATCCGGAAGATCAGAAAAATCCGTAGTAACTACCGGTATATTTTTCCAATACACCGAAACATCGAAGTTCGCATATAGCGTGTCATTGATTTCAACCGATAAAGGCATGTCAGGATCAATGTTTCCCATATCAACAAGGACCTTTCTTGCTTCAACCGGTGATATGCTTGTTTTTTCAACAATGTTATCCATGTGATGAATCACAGCTCCGTTGTGGTATATTGCTGCGTCAGGTTGGATGAGCTTGGTAAACTGTGTCACTGTTCTGACAGGCCTTGCGGTGGCGAACACAATTTTAACCCCATTCTCACGTAAACGCTCAAAAACAGAGATTGAATATTCTGATATGGTTTTGTCGGTTCTTAGCAGTGTGCGGTCAAGGTCAGTGACAATCATTTTTATATGATACATTCTCTTTCCTCCAAAATATAACTTGTGTTAAAACAAATGTATATCACTTGTTTATTGTATTGGCTCTGATAGTCTGTGTCAATGGCATCAAATATGAGAAAATCGTATAACAAACTCTAAAACAATATAAAATTACCGAGCACTAATAACCTTTATTTGTTACAATGATAGCATTAAAACCTAATTGGAGGTGGCATATGAAGAAAACCAGTGTTTTTTTCAATGATAACTTTTTGAAAACATTACGGGATAATATCAATTCTTCCGATGTTCTTCAAAAGTATGCAAAAGAGAGAGTAGAAGCTGCAGATTACTGGATGAATCTTGATTATGACCAATTGTGGGAATTGATGTTTCCCTCTACCATCAAAAGATCATGGATGGTACGTTCCGATGGTCAGTGTCCGGATTGCAAGGAAGATGTCCATATGTACAATTGGGTCATTGATGCAAAGAATCTTCCTTGGAAGTTAACCTGTCCCCACTGTAAAAATGTCTTTCCGAAAAACGACTTTCATGCTTATTATCAATCCGGAATATGTGAAGACGGTGTATTCCGATACGAAAAAGCAGACCAAACCTTGTTGGTCAATGAAAAAGACGGTTCGAAATATGGGGTGGATGACGGTTTTTCTTACATAGATCCCAAAGGGGACAAATATTGGTTCATAGCAACCTATTTGGTATATGGGCAATGGATGCAAATTATGGTGGACGGCGTTGTCAAATTGTCTGATGCTTATTGCATCACCGGTGACATTGAGTATGCTCGGCGCACAGCAATCATGTTAGACCGTATCGCAGACCTGTATTCGGATTTTGATTTTACCGAACAAGGCATCATGTATGAAGAAGAAAAAACTTCAAAAGGATATGTATCTTATTGGGCTAATGCTTCCGGAGAAGCACAAAGCTTGGCTATATCATACGATAAGATTTTCTCAACCATTAAAAATGATTCTGTTTTGATAGACTTCCTTCATGAAAAAGCTGTAAAACATCAATTATCCAATGAGAAGGCATCTGCTGCAGACATTCAACGGAACATTGAAGATGGAATATTGAAGGATACCATTGATCATTTATACAAGGTATTGACCAATTATCCGAATACTGAAATTACCGATATAACCCTTTCCTTGATTTTAGATGATCCGGTATTGGATAAAAAAGTACACGACATTATGGATGACATCATTGATGTTGGAACCTATGTGGACGGTATTGCCGGTGAAAAAGGTGGCTATTCCACCGCTTCTCCGGGTTACTTTTTCAATTTGTTATCGTTGCTAAACCAATCGGAGCAATACAGTATCGCGTCCTTAATCAAGCGATACCCCCGACTGGTGGATTGCTATAAATTCCACATCGATACTTGGGTATTAAATAAATACTATCCGGGTCACGGAGACGGAGGTCGTTTGAACGATCCTTCCTATCGCCATTTATTATCCACAGAACATGCAAAAGGCTCTGCAGTCTTTTCCATGACCCAACCTGCCTTTGCCTATGAGCTATATAAATGCACAAAAGATCCGGATTTTGTAAAGGTTCTGTACATTTCAAACAACTACAGTACGAAAGGATTGTTTGAAAATGATTTCACCGTGCCTGACAGTAAAGCGCTACAAGAGGAAATTGATCAATTGATCAAAGAACAGGGGGCGGATTTAAACGGGAATTGTGTTGACTTTAAACGTTTCCGTTCCGCCATATTAAAATCAGGCAAGGGAGAACATAAACGAGCAGCCTTCTTGGATTATGATACCGGCGGAAACCATTCTCACCAAGATGCTTTGAATATTGAATTGTATGCAAAAGGAATGAAGTTTTTGCCGGACTTCGGGTATCCTCCGGTGAACTGCGGAGGTTGGAAAGGACCTAATTTTAAGTGGTACCATATTCCTTCTGCTCATAACCTGGTGGTAATCGACCGTAAAGAGCATAAACTTCATCAAGGTCCCGGTAAATCCCCGTTTTTAAGATATCCAAAATCCGGTGAGACTTTTATGCACATGTCGGAATCACCCATCAAGGCCTTTTACGCCAAGGCTCCGGAATATACCGAAACCAAACGTTACGAAAGGCTGGTCGCATTATCCGATTTGTCTGAAGAGGACTGCTACTTTCTGGATATCTTCCGTACCCATGGCGGTCATGAGCATGCAAAGTTCGTCCGTAACGGTTTTTCTAAGCTTGAAGTGACCGGATTAAACCTTCAAGATACAGAAGACTCCTATCATGAGGATGCTTTGATGAATCATTTCAAAGTAGATGAAAAGCCTGCCCAAGGCTGGCATGCAGACTTTTTATGCGATGATTTGTATCATGTTTTGGAACCCGGCACAAATCTATATCTACGGTATACTCCTTTAAACATAACGCATTCGGTCTACACAAGTAACTCGAAGGTCTGTAAAAGCTGGCAATCCGACACCTTAGAACCATGCAACTTAGAACACTGGATTCCAACGATTATAGAGATGCAAACAGGAGAAGATGATTTGAAATCGACTTTTGTATCCATCTATGAGCCGCACGAAGATGACCCTTCTATTTTAGAAGCAACACGTGCATCTGTTACCGATAAAAATGACAATACTCTCTCGGATATGAACGTTGCTCTTAAGATCAAAACAAAGCAAGGGTTTACCGATTACATCCTGGCAAAAGATCCTGAGCAAAACGGAAACATCCATGCTTATGGAATTCAAACCGATGCTCTTTTGTGCCTTGTTCGAGTGTATGACAATGCCCAAATTGAACCGGTGATTAAATGTAATAAGGGAAGCTTTGTAAGCTACCAAGGGAAAACAGTTCAGTTCTAACAATCAAATAATAACAAAAACCCCTGAGCAAAAATCTGCTTAGGGGTTATTTTAATGCTATAAATATTAACTAATACTAATTATTTTGTTTCTTTTGCGTATGGGCGATATTTTTCAACAACATCCTTGAACCAGTCCATATCACGGACTTCGTTGTAAAATCCGTCTTTGTCAATAAAATCAAGCTCATTCTTCACTTTGCTACCTTCATATGAGGAATACACATTTGATCTTTCAAATCTATAATCCTTAACAAGGAATGATGTATGTATTGTAACAGAAGGCAGTTCATCATATAGTTTAGCGTGATTAAGTCCGATATCAAGGTATTTACCTGCATTTTTATAGTCCTTAAGGTCTATAAATCTTTTGGCAATCAATTGATTTAGTACACTAAGGTCGGCATGCGCAAAGCCATAATCACCATTTTCATATACCACTTTCAGTAAATCCAACGCTTTTTCAAACTGTTGGATCCTTTCCTTAGGCGGAAGGTCAGCATATACTGCACAGTTACGGATTTTCACTGTCATTATTTCGGTTAAGTCGTGAACATTCGATCTTACGCTTTTCCACCATTCCTTAGAACCTTGTTCATATGTTAATTCGATTCCTTCCTCTCTTGAGAAATGGTAAGGCGGAAACTTATTTGCATATTCAATTGCTTTTTCAATATCCCCTTTTTCTCGATATAATCCGCTTAGAACCGATAATGCTGTATATCTCGGTTCATCTTCCGGACATTCGTCAAGAATACGGTTGCACAATGAAAGTATTTCTTCTTCGTGAACAAGTAACCCGTTATTTCCATGATTTGGATCATAACAAAGCATACAGATGTATTTGTCTAGAATTCTGTAATCGTTTGGATATTCCCTGTGTGCTGCCGAGATAAAATCAAATTTCTCCTTTTCTTTTCCAAGGTTTGACAAGCGGTCATACTCGGCAATAATACCGGCTATTTTTTCTTTTTTCTTTGATAAATCAACTCCTAAAAGCTCATCTGTCGTTACATTAAAGAAATTTGCAAGCACCGGGAACATTGATATATCCGGATATGCGGCATTCGTTTCCCATTTTGACACTGCTTGAAAAGAAACACCTAGCCGTTCAGCAAGGTCTTCTTGTGTTATGTTCATTCGTTTTCGGAGAACTTTTATTTTGATTCCTAATTCGTTCATACTTTTGCTCCTTATAATATAATTCGCTTGCAAGCTATAATTATATTATATTGGCTTTTGATGTAATATCCATATACTTACGTTTGAATAATTTTCTCTTGCCGGTTGAATTACATATACAAAACACCATAATGTATATTTATTGTTCTTATTTACTTATAAGTGGCTAAATTTCTAAACTTCACATACCTCGCAATCAAAAGCAACAAAGACGATTTATACGATACACAGGGGAAAGATACATCTTATTCCGCAAAAAAACACCTAAGTTGTTATTTCTTGAAATTATTTGAATTCTAGACGAAGTAGAGATTGCAAAGCTGACGACTATGTTCAAAAGCGGTATGAATTGCCTATATGAACATTAAGAATTCGAATGGTATAAGCAACATATCTCCCATACCTTCCCTTATTTTTTTCATAGTAGTTTTTTACCTTCCCGTTCCGCATGTGCCTATACTCTTCTACAGGTCGCCCTGTATGACCACAAACGAACAGTGCTTTTTGTAGATTTGTATGGGAATCTCGTCCTCAAGTCAAAGCCACCTTATTTCGTCCGGTCGCTAAACCAAAGGAACAGGGGATAATCACAGGGATTGAGCAGCAAGCGTGGGCTTATACTTTTATCCCTTTGGTATATTTCTTTTCCTCGCTCATATGAGCCATAATTGAATATATTAATAATATCAGAATGGAGTATGGTAGTGCAGTTATGCTCTTCCCTTATTCCATGCCAATATACTTTACGGTTAATATTGTAACATTTGATTAAATTGATATATTTCTCTTTTGGCGACAGCAGCTTTATAGTTTGCGTTTTCCGATTTAACCGGACGACAATTTTGAAGGCATCCGGATAGATTCTCGTTAAATCGATAGATCCGGTTGTTCGAATCATTGTATTCTACGAGTTACATACTACTAAAATTTCAAAAAATATCGTAACTTAGCATTACAATCGAAGCTTCGCAACATCTTCTACGGGTAGTCCGGTTATTTCCGTTATAGTCTGGTCGTCGAATACATTCAGTAGTTTTTTTGCTATTTTTATAGAGTTTTTTAATTCACCCTCAGTTATACCCTCTGCTTTACCTTTAGTTATACCCCTAGCTTCAGCTTCTGTTATTCTAGAAACCTCATCATGAATGGCTTTTTCCCTTGCTTCATAATATCTTTTGATTTCATCGTAACTTCCCAGCTCTTCCAGAATCCTGTCGGCTTTTGCTATAGCCGGTTCTTCTTTTTTCACCATATCCAACACCTCCTTGGGTGATTCTTCTATAAATACCATCCATCGATCCACCGGTTTACTTAAATCCGGTTTCTTCTTCCTGAACTTAGGCAATTCAAGAAATCTTATTTCAAGTACAATAAAAAGCCTGTTTCAAGAATCACCGTCAATGTCCATGTTTTCTTTTATTTTGTCCTTTAAATCATCCATATCAAGTGAGTCATATAACCTAAGGTATTCATTGTATTAACCGGTCTTCTTACGGATGTATGTACTGATTCCAACATCCATACCATAACAATTCCAAAAATATCGTAACTTAACATTACAATCGAAGCTTCGCAACATCTTCTACGGGTAGTCCGGTTATTTCCGTTATAGTCTGGTCGTCGAATACATTCAGTAGTTTTTTTGCTATTTTTATAGAGTTTTTTAATTCACCATTAGCTATACCCTCAGCTATACCCTCGGCTTTACCTTTAGTTATACCCCTAGCTTCAGCTTCTGTTATTCTAGAAACCTCAT
>CALCRE010000070.1 GCA_937894465.1 uncultured Clostridia bacterium | reverse complement strand
AGTACTTCCTGTTCAAATATGACCCGAACGCCAAGAACCCTTAGCTGGTTCAACGCATCAAGAATCTCTACAGTATCGCGGCCGAATCTGCTGATGCTCTTGGTTAGGATTATTTCTATATCACGAGACTTACAGTCCTGCAGCATACGAGAAAACTCTTTTCGAGAAGAACCTGTCTTGCTTGAAGCAATATCTATATATACATCAACCAATAGCCATTTAGGATTAGCCGCTGACAATCTTGTTAACGCCGATACTTGGGCGGTAAGACTTTTTAACTGATCAGCACTGCTTGTGCTCACACGGCAGTAGATGCCTACACGCTTTTCCCGTTTCGGAGGCAATGGCGGGATGTAATGTATTATTTTATTTTCATCAGCCATGATAATACCTCCGTGATTAATGAATAATTAGACTTATTAATAAATAGGAATGTCAATCGTTACATATTATTTGTATTTTATGGTATGAATAAGTTCTATAATTCCTTGCGGATTTAATACAAATAACCCGTCATCGTTTTTTATTTTTGTTTCATTTGCCAATTGGACAAATTCATCATAGCTTAGCGTCGGATTGCATTGTAGAGCGAGCGTATAAACTCCGCACAGAAACGGAATAGCCCAACTGTAGCAACTCTGGTTTCCGCAATACATGTATTTATCATTACCACTGTTGCAAGGGCTTGTCCTGCCACCTGCAGGTATTAAGATTTTATGCTTGTCCCATTCATTAACTTGCCATGTATCAAGACAAAAACAGTTAACATCGTCATTTGAATATCCGTATTTCTTAGAACTGCATGTAAAGTTTTTCCCGAAATTATTACTAAAAATAATTTGACATTGATATTTTTTAAGCTCATCTGTATAGTAATTCATTTTTTCATAGAGATCATAACGATTACTAGGAAATCCTGCGGATATTGATACAACTCGTATGGCATCACTACTATTTTTGTTGTGTTCTATTATCATATCAAGTGCTTTAAAATGGTAGCTCCAATACATTCCATCATCTTCAAACCAATCAGGATAAGCATAATAATATAAATTTGAATTTTTAGCTACACCACAACTGTTTCCACATAAAAAAGCAGCACACGTAGTTCCATGAAAGTGCATTTTTTCGTTATGTTCATTTTCTGGGGCAACGAAAATGTATTGTTTAATACGACCTATAAATTCTTTGTGTGTTTTTAATATAGGTTTATCAATTACAGCAACATTAACGCCTTTACCATTAATACCATTATTATGTAGCATTGATATTCCAAGCCCAGGGTCTTTGGCTCCACTCATTATTTCTTTGTAATTAACATTGCAACTTTCGGGAAATACCGTAAAATCGTTAAATGCAATCTGCACCAAGGCACTTTCATCAAATTCGGTTAAATCTATACTGCTTAAATTTTTATTGCACAGTCCCCATATGGATTTCAAAGAACCTCGTTCTTTTGCAAAATCAACTACCGAATCACAATTTAATTTTTTAGGAAGTTCATAACTGCTTGCTATCCAACTTAATGTATCAATATAATCGCTCATTTTTATAATACTCCCTCCCTGTTTTATAAATCTTACAGCAAATAAAGGATCTGGACACACATGTTTTTACTCTCTTAATAAATATAGCATGTATTAATCACCAAGGATAATAACCATATAATCGTATTTCGGCAATGATGATTAGCCTATTTCACAACTTATTATACCCACATCCAACCTGTTCACACAACCTCGAAAAAATCCAAAAAAACATCTAAATCGACCTCTCTCGAAGGCTGACATCTAACCTGACCACTCGCCAAGCACTGACATCTAAATCGCGCTGTCACAAGGGAATACCCTTGTTTTGACTTGTTCCCTTCAAGCGAAATATCAGCAAATTCTAAGCGGTGCTTTTTAACCTATAAACCCCGAAAAGCCCTTATATCAAGGCCTTTTTCACATCTACTTTTCAACCCTTGTTATCAATACTACCGTCTCCACATGTACCGCTCTTGGAAACATGTCAACTCATCTATTCTTATATTACCGCTTAAATAAGTGAGTTCAGTAATACCTTCTTTACTTTATTTTACACCATAACTTCTTTAACATCAATGTTCTAAACATGAAAGACTATACCAAATGGTAAAAAATTTAAATTGATACAGCTGATGTGGAATGTAAACTTGTTGTATTTTCTTCTGTTATGCCTTTATAATTTTCTTTGAAATAAAAAGAAAACCCGGTGTACGCCGAGCTTTCTATTGAATGTATTGTTCTTTTTTTTGTTAAGCCATTTTTTCATAGAAGCACTTGTATGCCAAATAAGCGGAATACAAGTCGGCTTTGCTGGCCACTTCCATGGTGGAGTGCATTCCGATTAACGGAACACCGCAATCGATGACATCGCTGCCCAAGTTGGCTACATATTGTGCTATGGTGCCACCGCCGCCCTTGTCCATTTTACCTAATTCACAGGCTTGCCATGACACATTGTTGTCATTGAACAATTTGCGAATCTTGAATACAAATTCTGCATTGGCATCACTTGCACCGCCTTTTGCATTGCCTCCGGTGTATTTACAAATACCGATTCCTTTTCCTAAAAAGGCACCGTTGTTTGTGGCATGAAGTCCTTTGAAGTTGGGATTGATGGCGGAGGATACATCAGCTGAAAGCATCTTTGTGTTAACAAGGCACTTTCTCAATCCCACATAAGCATCACTCCCTGCTTTCAATAACATTTCAGCCAAGAAGTCCTGTATGAACATGGAACGGGCACCGGTGTTGCCTACACTGCCGATTTCTTCTTTATCGCTCATGTAGCATACAGCTGTTTTTTCCGGAGTAGCTTCCATATCAAACAAACCTAAAAGGGATGTGTAAGCACAAATTCTGTCGTCATGACCGTATGCACCGATTAAACCTCTATCCAAACCTACGTCCACGGCTTTTTGGCAAGGTACAATCTCAAGCTCCGCAGATACAAAATCCTCTTCCCTGATCCCATATTTAGCATTCAAAATATCAAGCATATTTAGCTTAATCTTCTCGGACACTTTATCATCCTTAAAGGGAACCGAGCCGATAATGACATTCAGGTCTTCCCCTGTTATGCCCTCGTTCATTTTTTTAGCCATTTGATCCTTTGCCAAGTGGGGCAATAAATCTGCAATGGTAAAGACGGGATCACCCGGATCTTCTCCGATGCAAACATCTACTTTTTCATTGTCCTTGTTGTAAATGACACCATGTAATGCCAAAGGTATGGACACCCACTGGTAACATTTAATTCCACCGTAATATCTTGTTCTGAACAAAGCCATCTCGCTGTCTTCATACAAAGGATTCGGTCTTATATCCAAGCGGGGTGCATCCACATGGGATCCTACCAAATTGACTCCTTCTATCAAAGATGTTTTTCCGATGACGGCTGCAGCGATGGTCTTATTGCGAGACACCAAATAGACCTTGTCCCCTTCTTTGATATGGGATTTTTCATTCAAATCGCTAAATCCTTTTTCCTTCAACATGCATTCAATTAAATCGACACATTCTCGTTCCGTCTTGCTTTGATCCAAGAAGACCTTGTATCCTTCTGCGAAGTCTTGTATTTTCTGTGCATAGTGTTCATCAGCTTTCAACCATACGCTTTTTGTTCGACTGAACAAAGCCTCTTCCTTTTGCTGACCAATTGTTTTTTCGTCTGCCATTACTGTTCCTCCCTGTTCCTATGGTTATTTTCGTAATTTTACTCCCCTTTCGGAGCATCATTCAAAAAATATCGTATGATAAATGATATCTCGGATTGATTTTCATTTGTCGGCTTTGCCGATGCAATCAAAGACACATAATCATTTGCCTTGGCTACAACCGATTGGCCCCCGGTTGTCTCATCAATCGCTTTTTCATGTTCATCTTTATATATATTTTCATAGTGTTCGATAAATTCAGTTGCGAATTCATTGTTCACAGTCCAAAATCGCTCAAAACTCAGCGTGTTATCCTCTCCGTCATACTCTAATCCCCTGATTGCAGCAAACACATTTAACTTTTCCGGATAATCAGGTGTTAATTGATCCGGGTATTCATTGTCCATATACAAGAACGTTACAGAGGTGTATACATTAAAGATTTTTACAGTTAATAAAACACTTTCGTCATCATCGAAATGAATGGTGTTTTCGAACTGTTCATTCTTTCCCGTATAGTTCTTATCGGAGGTTTTCGTTAAAGGAATGGAAAAGTGTTCTTCGGTGTTTTTCACAAAGGTCTCTTCCCCGCCACTTTGATCATACAACAATTCATAGGTCAATGTTTCATTGGCGGGATCATAGTATTTGTGGGCATAAACAATCTTTCCCGCAGTCAATTCAGTATCCAATCCGTAAATATCTTCTAAAATCGCATCGACAGGGTGCTCGATCATGTAAGGATCAATACTTGCGGGATCTTGCTGTTCAATTTTCTCGGACTTACATGCCGTTGAAAATATGAATACAAAAACAAGGCAATATACTAAAAAAGCTTTTTTCATCCTAAAACCTCTTCTTCTCATATAGCTTATGTTGCACAACCAAACAATTTTTATGAATCATTTTCGAAAATGACTCGATCTACTTAACTGATTTTAAATTTTTTCCTAATATTCTTAAGTAGGAAACCACCTGGCAAAATCTTGCTTGCCAAGTGTAACAAACCGGCGTTTTTTCCGACGGCATAAAACACCTTGGGGTTATCAGTCTGTATAATTTTCATCACTTGATCAGCAATCAAATGCGGAGAAACACCGTCATCGATGCTTGCATCACGTAAATCAGAAACAGTCTTGAAAGACGGATAATAGTCCGAATCAACGTTGCAAATCTTTTGCTGATAAATATTCGTACTGACAAATACCGGTGCCACCGCCACAACACGAACACCAAATTGCAAGGTTTCATTATTCAATGCCATGGACAGTGTTTCCATGGCGGATTTAGCAGATGCATAAACAGCTGAAAAAGGAACCGGTGTGTGTGATGCAAATGAAGTAATGTTGATGATCAATCCTTTTTTTTGCTTCCGCATTCCCGGCAGAACTCCTTTAATCATGGAGATATGGCCGAAAAGATTGATTTGAAACATCCCTTGGATCACTTCTTGGGAAATTTCCTCCACAGGTGCCATCAAGCTGGATCCGGCATTGTTGATTAATACATCAATACTCGGAAGCTCGGATATCAAAGTCTTAATACTATCCTCATCGGATAAGTCCATCCTCTTGTAAATAACACCGGGGATCTTTTCATTTTCTTTTAAGTCATCAGGTTCTCTACAGGTTCCAATCACTTGGTACCCGCTTTTGACCAGAGCTTGGGTAATGGATTTGCCGATTCCTTTGGAAGCTCCGGTCACTAACGCGGTTTTGTTCATAATATTTGCTCTTTCTAATCTCGCCCTAAATCCAATAATTTTAACAAAAAGTCCGGCAAGGGTTTCTCCGGGTTTCTCTTTCTCAAATCGATAAACCACCCTATTTTCTTTAATATAGGCACCTTATGGGTTTCTACAAACTCTACCAGTGTTCCGTCCGGATCCTCTATATAGGCGAACCTTCCGGCACCTTGTCCCATATCGAAAGATTTGCTTTTCCCTGCATTGCTGTCCACAGTGAAAGCAAACCCTGCCTTCTTGCATTTTTCCTTTAATGCATCCATATTCAACACATCAAAGCACAGATGGATGTATCCTAAATCTCCCCATAAACGGTCTTTAAAAATCTTCTCTCCTTTTCGGTCGATCGTGCAGATCAATTCGATTTCACTTTTGCCAAAAAGTCTGGAAAACGGGCCCTTTCTCGTCTTCTTATGGGTTAACAATACTCGTCGCATAGTTTGAGTTCCGCCGGGTAGCAAAACATGATCGTGAAATTCACCGGTGAGATCATATATTATTTCGTCATAACCTAATATGTCCCGGTAAAAAGCAATGGATGCTTCCATATCCGAAACACCGATCACTACACCGTACACGCCTCCGCTATGATACTTGGTTTTTTTAAATACCTGATCCGATTCCACCGCTTGAAACCAGTTCCCGTAAGGATCCACAAAGTAAAAGACATTACGGCCATCAGGGGATTTTTGCAAATCCCCCAGGATGTTGATGCCTTGATTGACCATGTATTCATACATAGCCCTTATATCTCTTGTTTTGACCTTAGTCATTGATATACCCAAGTCTCCCGCTTGAATGTCAAATTTCGGCGGTGAAGGAACACGATCTACATATTGCCATATCTCCAATCCGCCTCCGCCTTGCAGGTTGTATGCCATAACAGCATGCCTTTTTTGAGGTTTCCCTGCTGTGTAGGGTAACATTAATTCCGCTGTTCCGGCATCATCCACAATAGGGGTATTAAAGCCAAGATGCTTATGATACCACTCAAATGATCCGTAAACATCTTTAACACCGACGCCGACTTGTTGTATTCCACTTATAAGGTTCATTCTTTTGCTCCATACAATCTTGTAATTTCTTTCGGATCAAGGTTCAGATCCATTTTCATATCGTCTCTTAAGCTCTTAAATGCTTCTAAAGTCTTTGCAACATCCTCGTCCGTATGATCGGCGGTAGGAATGATTCTAAATTCCACAAAACCTTTCGGGATTACAGGATACATAACAGCTGTGGTGAATATTCCTTTGTTTCTTAAATACATAATCCATTCCATACCGGTTTTAGGATCTCCTCCGGGTACAAACACCGGGATAATGGGGGATCTGACATCTCCGACATAGAAACCGATTTCCTTTAAACC
>CALCRE010000069.1 GCA_937894465.1 uncultured Clostridia bacterium | reverse complement strand
ATGCGGGGGAAAATATTATTTCATATCAATATGATAGCGGAGACACTGCAAATGTAAATATTGACAGGATTCTGGTGTATTCATCTGTGTCTGTTACTCCAGCATCAGAAGTGAATTTGCTTGATGATCCCGGCTTTGAAAGACCTATCTCATACACCACGAAATGGGTAGAGTGGCATCCCGCTGGTCAAAACCTTGCTTATGGCAGAGACAGCGGTTCAAGTAGTAATCCCCCCGAATCACCAAAGACCGGGGATATGAGAGCATGGTTTAACCTGCCATCAGCATTCAAGCAAAGTATACATCAAACATTATCTGTGCCAAATGGCGTATATAAAGTTGAAGCTTTGGTTAAGTACTTTGGTAAAACTGCTACTGCTTGTAGGTTGGAGATAGATTATGATACTGCTGTAAACATTAGTAAAGATGGTGTGTGGAAATATATTTCAGCAATTAAAAGTGTAACAAGCGGTCAAATAGACATAGGCTTCTACGTTGATTCCCCCGGAGAAACAGTTTTATTGGTTGACGATGTTAAGCTATATAGGCTTGATTAAAAGATAGAGAGGGAAGAGAGGGGAAAGTAGGTCGTTTCTGGATTTATATTAAAGCCTTATGGCTATTACCATAAGGCTTTAGATACTACCCACTACCCACCCCACTACCATACCCCACGGTGGCGAGTGAAGCTTCGCTGTATTTGCCACAACGATCGCCAAAAAAGCCAATCTCTTTTTGATTTTCTAAGACACTAACAATCTCACATTGGTTGGGACAACCGGCACATACAAAGCTACGGGACTGAAATTCATCACTGGCTACGGAAAACCCTTTAAATTTTGTTCTGCTTTTTTCAAATTCAATTTTCTCATATGCAAGTATAGCAACACCAATAGCCCCCATCACATCATGGTGAGGAGGAATTGAAATGGGAAGCTGTAATGTATTTTCAAATGCTTTGTGAATTCCTTTATTAGCTGCAACGCCACCCTGAAAAATAACCTTATTAAGTATCTCTTTTCCTTTTCCAACGTTGCTTAGATAATTTCGAACAAGCGCATCGCACAATCCACCAATAATATCATAGTTGTCATAACCCAATTGCTGTTTGTGTATCATGTCGGATTCTGCAAAAACAGCGCATCTACCGGCAATTCTCACCGGAACTTTTGCTTTTAAAGCATAACCTCCGAATTTTTCAATGGGGATTTCAAGACGTTCAGCCTGCCTGTCAAGAAATGATCCTGTGCCGGCAGCGCAAACAGTATTCATAGCGAAATCAACAACCACGCCGTCTCGTATAAGTATTATCTTTGAATCCTGTCCACCGATTTCAATTATAGTTTTTACATCGGAATCTATATTAATTGCTGCTACTGCATGTGCAGTAATTTCATTTTTTACAACATCGGCTCCCACTTGGATGGAAGCAATCATTCTACCGCTACCTGTTGTGCCAACAGCACGTATCTGCTTATCATCATATTTTTTACATATAATAGAAAGACCTGTTTTCACTGAATCCATAGGACGGCCTTTTGTCCTAATATATATTTTCTCAACGACATCTTTGTTAGAGTCCAACAACACCATATTCGTACTGACTGATCCTACATCAATTCCCAAAGCGTACATTTTTACGTCTCCTTTCAAGTAAATCAAGAAATGCCTCAACTCTAGTCATATAGCCTGCTTCACCGGTCATTTCATCAACAACCAAGGATAGTATAGGGAGGTTCTTCTCGCGTGATAAAGTGGGTAAAATTGATTTTGAGACAATCTCAGGCATACAACCCATCGGAAAAATTTGTATAGCACCATCCATGTGGTTTTTTGATGCTAAAACTGCTTCGCCGATACATTCCCTTGCATGACCACCAATATATAGCGGGAGAAATTCGTTCGATGCTTCCAGGAGCTGCCATGAATTCATCCTGATAGGTTTTAAAAGCATATCTTTCACCCACCATGACGGGGTTAGGTTTCTATATGAGGATACTCCTGCAGACATAAGCAAATCTTCAATATACAAATTACTAAAAGGCTCAATTACAGTATAAATTTCACCTATTATGGACACCTTCAACGGATTCTTTTTAGGGTTTACGGAAATTTTATTTATTTTACTCCGGTATGAACTAAGAATATTAAGAGCCGTTTTGGGATCGTTACAAGAATAAACTTCTTTTTTACATGAAGAAAGAATCCGCTTGCATTCACCACTGTTTTTTTCAAACCCTGCAAGCTCATGAGCCTTCATTTCAATAACATCCAATAAATTCATGGCTGTATATGCAGAGAATAATGCATTTATTTTAGAATGTCCATTTTTTTTGCGGCCTGCACCAACCCTATGCATACGGCGAAGAAACTCTTTTATACCTGTACTTTTAACAGGATCGATTACAATAAATTCAACATTGAATCCCAATTGCTTTAATATTTTTATCTGCAGCTCAGAATACTCACCGAAACGGCAAGGCCCACAGCTACCCACCAGTAAAACTGTATCCGCGCCTTCCTTTATTCCAGAAATATAATTACCAATCATTAACTTAAACGGCAGACATATCTCTTCGGGAGAGTGCTTAGATCCTAGCAGCAAAGCCTCTTTATTGTTTAATGGAGGGATAATATAATCAATTCCCAGACTGTCAAACAGGATCTTCGCCGCTATATACACATTTCCCATGTGAGGAATGGTGACTTTCATGTACATTTCTCCTTTCCAGCATATCAGTAAAGGCTTCAAGGCGGGTATCCAATCCTGCCTCGCCTGTATGTTCATCAAGCTTTAAAATCAGCATTGGAAATTGTCCTACTTTAAAACGGATGAGATCAATAATTATAGAATCAACACCACAGGCAAAAGATGACAAGTATATAATCCCATTAATTTTCCGTTGATGGTAAAAAGACGAGGCAGCCCCATAAAGCTTTCGCTGGAAAGTCCAAAAAGGTTTTTTAATCAGCTTTTTTACTTGTTCTTCTAACATACTATTGTCTGCGAACTCCTCTGTAATAATACCAATTTTTTTAGCCCGGAGTTTTTCGACGACTCCCATATTTAAAAACTCATCATAAAGAATATATGGATGACCGGCAAGCATAATCGTAAGATTATTATTAGGTTCATAAAGTCCTGTCTTGTGATGAGCCAATGCTTTTTGTCCAAGTTGGAAAGCTTTTTTAATCTTACTTTTTTTATTTGTTATTACTGAGCCTGTTGAAAGACACCATTTTAAAGCTTGTGTTTCTTTCTGAAGGTATATTGGTTCCGATGAAATCATAGGCAAACCGGAAATGCTATTTTTAATCATCTCCGGCAAACCGCAAAATTTTGGACAGATGTATTCATGCTTGCAAATGCTCATTATTCTAGGAATCACCATATAGTCACATTTATCTTTTATCGAGTTAACATGACCATGAAAGATTTTTAATGGTAGACAAGCTTCATCGACACATGTTTTAACCCCCATGTCCATAATGT
>CALCRE010000068.1 GCA_937894465.1 uncultured Clostridia bacterium | reverse complement strand
ATCTCCATCTCCTCTTTATAACTCACCAGAGTCGTCATTTCAAATTCAACGACAACCCCATATTTCTTCTCGACATATTCCTTTACTTCTTCCATTCGCATATTAAAATTATCAACAATATTCCTGTTTGCCGGAGGGTAAGGAAAGAAGACGGATATTTGTCGGTATTGGTCCCATAGAATAGGTTCGATGATTTTTGATGTTGTAACGATTTGCGATCAACACAAGAACTACGGCTATTATGTAAACTGCTCTTTTCAAGGTCAACACACCCCTTTACAATATATTTTTCAAGCTCAGATTTGGATTTTACCTTTTGTCAGGAACCGGTTCCTTTTCTCTTGGACATTTATTTAAGGCTGCATCTTGTTCCCCAATTTACTCTTTTATGTTCAAAATAATCTCATCAATCATATATATACTGTCATTTACGTCAAACTTATTTAAAAAATTGTTGTATGCCGTATCGGCAGAAACACCTCTTATATCCCTATAGATTCCATTATAAATATCTCTTCTGCTTTTCACTATATTCGCAAATGACTGATTGTTTTTTAATAAATCCTCAATCACACTTTGAACAGACAGGCTGTACCAATACTCATCATCTATACCGGGTTGCGATTGGGATTTCATATATTCCGATAGAAAATCATCCCATTGTATAAAATCATGTGCTAATTTTCTGTCGAGCCGGGGGCTGAAAATATTTTTTATCGTGTATGTATTATTCAAAATCAATCCCTCGTTGGTTTCGACATAATCCACATCCTTAACGCCGTAACGCATGAAGTCATAAACGGTTTGGTCATATTCCAAACAACGTAAAAATGTTAGGGAAGCTTCTATCTCGTCACTGTATACACTAATATAATATTTAGGGCCATAACATATTTTCGGCTGACGGAGTTTGTACTGAACAGGTATGATATCGTAGCATTCGTTGAATTTACTTGAATTGTTTACACTCATCACTGAATTTCTAAAAGAAGAATAATTCACCAATTCGATGGCAGGTGCCACCTTTAACGATTTAAAATCTTCTATGGATTTTTGTTTCCCAAAAACAGAAGGATCCAGCCATACACCATCCCAAAACGTAAACGATGATGTATCCATGTTACTGCTTGCGTTGCATATCTTACCGTACTTTGTGAAGATATCCTTAAATGCTATGCTTTCTTCTAACAGCACCGGATGAAAGTCCTCAACGATTGTAAATCCATCCAACAATTCATTCGGCAATGCAAGATTTATAAACAAGCGGAAGTTACATATTCCATAATAATCCGGCTGAATTTCACTCATCTTTGTATAAATCTCTACAATATCATCTGCAGTTAAGTACTTGTTCTTATCTAGTTCATATATTTTTTTGTTAAAAATCAATGCATATAAATCCATGGGCATACTTGTGCAACCGGGTACAGCTAAGATGCGTTCATTTTGTACGATGACCGATTCTAATTCCGGATTCAATTCCATCATATATCTTACTTCGGGATAATATTGACCAATAAAGTCTGTCAGATCCGCTGTATATACATAATCAATCGTGACATTGCCAACGATGTTTTCAAAATAGAATACTTCAGGATTACCGATGCAGTATATGTCCGTGCCGTCTCCGGATAACAATCGAGTCGACCTTTCCGATTCATAGTCCGTTAATTTTACCATATCGATGTTCACAATGATTCCATAAACCTTTTCCATGTACTCTCTGACACCGTCTATGCGCATTTCCAGATTTGCACTTAGGTCCTGTGCATTCATCCTTGTGATCGGATAATTCAACATGATTGAAATTTCTCGGAAGGAGTCAAAGACATTGATCTTTGTTGTTTCCTTCTGTGTTTCCTTGCCGGTCACAAAAGCAGTATCAGAAGTAATGGTTGTAATTTGTTTATCGTTACCTGTGAAATCACATGCCAAATTATACATAAGAAATAGCATTACTAAAAACATTAAGAAATTTTTCTTCAGTTTCATAGATAAATTCCTCGCTTGTGGAATTAATTCCCTATATTCATAGTACCATATTTAATAATAACTGTAAAGAAAGTGTTTTTGCTTCTTAATGGAGCGACACTATCCATGGTGTACGAAAAAAAGACAGACCGTTGAAACAGCCTGCCCTTTTATGATTCATTTAATTTAGTTTGCTTTATTTCGCCAATAATGTTTTACATTCTCTTGCAATGGCCAATTCTTCATTGGTAGCAATCACAAACGTTCTGACTTTTGCATTTTCGGTGGAAACATCAATTTCTTCAGCTTTGGTATTGTTTTTAGCTTCATCGATTTCGATCCCTAAGAATCCTAATCGAGTAGTGGAACGTGATCTGATGAAAGGATTGTTCTCCCCTACACCTGCGGTAAATACGATTGCATCCAAACCACCCATAACACCGGCATATTGAGCAATATAATTACGAACACGATAACAGAACATATCCAATGCAATTTTGGCTCTTTCATTCCCCTCTTCATCGGCTTTTAATATGTCTCTAAAATCACTGCTGATCCCGGAGACTCCCAGCATTCCGGATTGCTTGTTCATATAGTCATTGACTTGCTCGGCTGTATAGTTCTTTTTATTCATGATGAATGTTACAATAGCCGGATCAATGTCACCGCATCTTGTTCCCATTGCCAAGCCGGCCAAAGGAGTAAAGCCCATGGTGGTATCCATGGATTTGCCGCCATTTACAGCGCAGATACTCGCACCATTACCCAAATGGCATGTCACGATCTTTGTGTCCTCAATCTTTTTGCCCATTAATTCAGCTGCGCGGCCTGATACATATTTATGTGACGTTCCATGGAATCCATATTTTCTAATTCGATAGGTTTCATACATTTCATAAGGTAATGCATACAAATATGCATGAGAAGGTACCGACTGATGAAATGCCGTGTCAAATACCGCTACCATAGGAGTATTGGGCATAAGCACCTTACACGCTTTGATACCGCTGACTCCCGGAGGATTGTGCAAAGGCGCCAACTCAATGCAATTCTCTATTTCATTAACAACTTCATCATCGATCAGTACGGAGTCTGTAAATTTTTCCCCTCCATGAACAATTCTGTGCCCAACCACCGAAATATCATTCATATCGGTAATAACACCGTGTTCTTTATCGGTCAGTATGGAAATAACGGCGGACATTGCTTTTGTATGGTCACTCAAATCCAATTGTTTGACCACTTGAGGATCACCATTTTTCGTATGCTTTAATGCAGGCTGATCAAGACCGATCCGCTCGCATAAACCTTTCGCTAATACTCTTTCCGTTTTCATCTCGATCAATTGATATTTTAAAGATGAACTACCTGAATTAATAACTAAAACCATCATATCTATCACATATCCAGTATGACCCGGTAAGACAACCACATCATACATTCCTTTCCTTTATTACGCTTTACTTCATGATAATGATGCGTCTTGAAAGCTGAAGAAGCGTCAACGAAAGCTCTCAACAACGCTTGATATTCTATTTGCTTTGGGCTTGTACGCAAGTAATGGCGACTACACCGACGATATCCTCTGCAGTGCAACCTCTTGATAAATCGTTGACCGGTCTTGCAATTCCTTGTGTAACCGGACCGTACGCATCAGCTTTGGCTAACCTTTGAACTAATTTATAGCAAATGTTTCCTGCGTCTATGTTCGGGAAAATCAATACATTGGCTTTTCCTGCAACCTTACTTCCCGGAGCTTTGCTTTCTCCGACAGAAGGTATTAAAGCTGCGTCACCTTGCAATTCTCCGTCCACCATCAAATCAGGTGCTTTTTGCTTTGTCAATTTAGTGGCTTCTATCACTTTTTCAGTTAATTCGCTTTTTGCACTTCCATAAGTAGAATAGGATAACATAGCAACCACTGGATCTGCATCCATCAACTGACGGAATGTTTTTGATGAAGATATGGCAATTTCAGATAATTGATCGGCGTCGGGGTTTTCAACCAAGCCGCAATCCGAGAATATAAAGGTTCCATCAATTCCGTATTCACAATTTGGAACATCCATAACAAAAAATGAAGATACCAACTTGGTACCCGGTGCTGTTCTCAGGATCTGCAATGCCGGACGTAATGTATTTGCAGTGGAGTTTACCGAACCTGCAACCATTCCGTCGGCTTCATTCATTTTTACCAACATAACGCCGAAATATAGTTGATCCTTCATGGTTTCCCTGGCTTTTTCCGGTGTCATCCCTTTTTTCTTTCTCATTTCATAAAAAGCGTCGGCAAATGCCTCGAATCCTTTGTAGGTTTCCGGGTTGATGATTTTCGCTTTAGATAGTTCCAAGTCACCGGCAACCTCTTTTATCTTTTTCTCATCTCCGACTAATATGACATTGGCCAATTCCTTCTCCAATATCATGGACGCTGCCTTTAATACTCTAATTTCGTAGCTTTCAGGCAACACAATGGTTTTTTTATCTCTTTTTGCCTTTTCGATCATGGTTTCTAAAAAATTCATAAGTTTTCTTCTCCTTCGCAAAACGATCATATGGCTTCATACATATTTTTATCTCTGTATCAATTATATATAAATTGTTTATTGTATACAAGGGTAAAATGAAAATATTTAAATACGGTTAAGATACCTTCCGAAACTCAAAATAGGGAGTCCGCTTAAGGTTCATGCCCCTATCGGATTCCCTTTTATATCTAATACACCATTCATCTATGATAGATCAAAGATACTTCGAGATCACTTTGTACATATTGTCTGCATAAGAAGCGATAGCACCTACGTCCGACCCTATGTTCAAGAATTGATATCCCATATCCACCACCATTTCAATCAGATCCGGGCTTGCAACTGTTCCGGTGAACAATCCGTGCTTACGGGCTATTTCTGCAGTTTTTCTCCATGCTTTGACCACATCAGGGTGGGTCAGCTCTCCCGGATGTCCTAACGTATTCGCATAATCCCCGGGGCCGAAGAACAAGATATCAATTCCTTCGATACTACAGATCTCATCCAATTCCTCCATAGGTTCCGGATCCTCAATTTGCAGAATAACGAACTTTTCCTTTAAGGAGTGCTCCACATAGTCTTTCGTGGATACCATACAAAAAGCACCGTCTGCATTTCCACCGTCTAACGGTCTTCTTCCAACCGGTTGAAACTTGGTGGTTTGGATGACTTGTCTTGCATCCTTTGCGCTCATGACGTGGGGAACCATGATACCTGCGGCATCAGTTTCGAATGCTCGTATGTAATCGCTGTATCCGCCTCGGGATACACGGACCAAACAGTCCACATCATAAGCCTTTGCTGCTAAAACCTGTCTTTCGATGGTTTCCATATCGTTAGGAACATGCTCCATACAAGTCCACACACAATCAAATCCGGTCATTGCGGCAATCTGCACCGTGCGGACATCCGCCAAGTTTGTCTTGAAACAAGAGGCGATTTTACCGGCACGTAACTTTTCCAACACTTTGCTTCTTCTTAAAGTAACCATATGGATCTCCTTTTTTACTTGAAAAATTTAAATTGTTAATCTCTTCTGTATTCGTTCACCCAAACAACCATCTCTCCTACCCCTCTATTTAAGCGGGCACAAAAGGGTATGAATGTCAATTTTCTATTCACATAAGTAAAATCCTCTGTGAAATATAGGCTGTTTGAAGACTGTTTAATAGCCTTTCCCATGCACTTTAAGACCGGAATGTCTTGTAAACCATTCGGGTCATAAACCTCTTCGAAAGTTGTCTTGTTGTCAATATATGCGTTATATAACTGCGGTCCGTTGTCCGTCTCTTCCAAACAATAAACAAAAGGTCCTTTTTGAACTGCAACCTTCCCTGCCGATTCTTTCACAGAAGGATGTGCTCTTACTAATTTCACGTTCATACCGGTTTGTATCATAATCTCTGTTTTATCTTCTATTCCGGGTTCGAAAGCAATGTACCCTCTTAAAAGGTGTTTTTCAAAGGGTACTTCTTGCCCGTTACAGGTAACATTTTTGATCTGGCACCATGCAGGAATTCGAAAATATAGAGTACGGTTTAAAGGCTTGTGCAAATGAAATTGCAAAGTGAAATTAGATTTTTCCGGATAATCAGAAAGTACAGACAGTATTCCTTCCTCAATTTTAAGTTCGCAATCAATCGGCATATGAATTGCGATGTCGTGAACCGATTCCGAAGCGATATACTCTCCGATGGAAGCGAATAATCGAGAAACATTCCCAGGGCAGCACATACATCCTAAATCTTTTCTTCTGGATGTAGCCGGGATGATTCTTTCCCTGTTTGACATTTCATGCTTTTTTAATATTTTTAAGTACTGATCCAACTTAGGATCCACTGCAAGCGGATTGCTGTAAAAAAACGACCTTCCATCAGACGAGACACAGCCTAACACCGTGTTATACAATGCTCTTTCCAAAACATCCCCATATTTTGAATCCAAATCCCTTCTCATCATCCTTGCTGCGAGGAATATGAGGCCGATAGATGCACATGTTTCCGTGTAACCGTATTCATTAGGCAGATCATACGGATAGGTGAAGGCTTCCGTGACGAAGGATGTTCCCACTCCCCCGGTGACATACATTTTTCTTTCGGTGATATCCTCCCACAAAGTTAAAACAGTGTCCCATAACTTTTTATCCTTGGTCTCCACAGCTACATCTGCCATTGCCGAATAAAGATAACCGGCACGAACGGCGTGTCCTGCAGCTTCTGTTTGCTTTTCCACCGGTAAGTGCTGTTGTATTCCGCGATCTCGGTAATTATCGTTTTCTTGATCTTGATGTTGCCTACCCCGTTGATACAAAAAATGTTTTGCCAAATCCAGATACTTTTTGTTTCCTCCGGTTCGGTACAGCTTTATGAGCGCCAACTCAATTTCTTCATGACCGGGATATTTGAATGCAGCGCTTTGCTTTTCAACAAACACATCATAGATATGATCCACACTTTTTTCCATGATCTTTAAAAAGCGAACTTTACCGGTTGCATTGTAGTAGGCTACGGCAGCTTCGATCAAATGGCCGATACAATACAATTCGTGAAGGTCTATGTTCGACCATTTTTTCTCCGGTGCAACTGTTTGAAAATATGAGTTAAAGTAACCGGATGGATCTTGGTTCTTCTCCATTAAATCAATAAGGTGTTCAAGCTTTTCCTCTGTTTCCGGATCGGCCTGCTCCCCTAAAAAATAAGCGGCGGTCTCCATCCATTTGGCAACATCCGAGTCCCAAAACACGTGAGGTGTATACCATGCACCTTCTTTCCAATCATGCCGGAAAGATTCTATTCTACCTGTCTTCTCATAGACTTCATAAATCGCCGGCAGAATTTGCATCTTGTTTTTTTGACCGATTCTGTTCCAAAACGAATTGTTGACCTTTACATTTCTTAATGGAACCGGTACTTGACTATCATTCTGAGCCATCCATATCAACTCCCTTTTCATGCCATATTCTCATTTGATCCATATACTTTTTTTCAAAGGTGAAAATCCGGTAAAATTCACGGTAAAGCGATTTTCATCGGTAACGGGAGCTCCTCTCATTTCAGTTGTATACTCATGTTCCCCGAAAGCTCCTGTCACATAGATCAAATCATCTTGATAACGATATTCAAATTCACCTTGCTTGATGATGGTGTATGCCCCCTTCACACCTTTTACGGCAAATGAACCATGTTCGAGTGTTCCTCCCTCAGGGAACAGAAAATCAACTTTCACAGGTAACCGATTGACGCCGGAAGAGCTCAGATCCAGTCGGAGGCCGTTGTCTTGGAAGAAAATGTCCACAGTCATCACCCATGTCATGGTATTGACCTTTTCCCTTACGTCCCAAACGATCTTTCCGTCCTTCAATCCGCCTTTTTCTTTACCGGTAGGTCGTACATACCCCCATTCGCATTCGTAGGAAAGCCTGTAGCCATCTTGTATTTTCTCTAATGTGGGAATAAATTTTCCTTTAGGACCAAAGTAAGATGCAGCGATTCTTAACAAAACATAGTTTCTTCCTTTTTGAAATTTCAAAAAACATTCATGTTCTCCGATTACGGTTACCGACCGATCACCCTGTCTCATCCTGAAAATATGGGATGTATCATAATATTGTTGATAATGCTCAAAGTCGTATGTTTCACATTCGCAATCTTCTTCACGTAAAAAATCATCCGCCATATATCGTAAAGCCATAAAGGGAAAATTTCTTGGTGCAAAGCTTCCGCGATCCCATTCCACGTCATGATGCATGGATAACAATCGGTCCGCCATATAGGCAAAATGCTTGTTGCCGGTCAAATGAGCCATCAACAAATAGTTTTCATAGTAAATAGAAGGATAAATGACCTTTTCACTGTCTTGTCTTATGGAGTTCATGGTGCAAATGGTCATATCCGGTTCGATATATTGAAACATCATATACAAATTTCTTTTGACATATTCATATAGCCCCGGCATATTAAGCTCTCTTGCCATGATAATCAAACTGCGATTGCATATTTCATTATACACTCCGGCTGATCGCTCGGAATATTCCCCGTATTCGTTACAGTCGAACCCCTCTCTTAAATACAATATGATTTCAGAATACAGATCCTTACGGTTTAATATGTTCATTAACAAGGCCAAAGCCGAACATACCACCCATCGATGATTCGGGGTGTGAAAGCCTCCGTTTTTAATACCTTCCGCGCTTTTTTCAAAAAAGTTATAAAAAGTATCAAGGATGATCATTTCCTCGGAAGTTCCCTCGTTAAATTTTTCCACCACACGGTATGCATATGCCGCATGCTGGATCACAAAAGACACTGCCGTGGCATCATGGAAATTGGTCTCTAACAAGTCGATGGTTCCATCCTCGTATTGTCGGGAAACGGTATAATTCAATGCAAGTAATGCTCTGCCTAACACGAGAGGATTTTTGTAATAAACGGAACTTGCGTTATAGTATTGGGCAAGGAAGTAGCTTGCGTTAAACATAACCCAGGCCGGTTCGCTGAACCCTTTACCTTCCACGATAAATCCGCCGAATTCCGGATTACTCTCATCCATACATTGCGTCTTTAACAATTGACTGATTTTTATATCACCCAACTTTGTGATTTTACTAAAATGACTTTTCATATAATACTAGGCACAAAAAACCCATCACCTTTAGGCGGTGGGAGGAAGTGCCATCCTCCTTCTTATAGTCGGTGGTTTTTACGATAGTTAAGTCTATCCCGGAACCACCAAACCGGTAGGCTGTCCTTCGCCAATGTTATCCCAAGGTTTGGTGCAAGCCCACTACCTTTAGGTGGTGGGTAGTTGACGATATTCTCCTGTACAATTTTAACAATGTCTTGACTGATTTCTTGACTTGTTTTTTATTATAATACAGTTTGGAATCCGTTACAAATGAAATAGCAGATAAATGGTGATAAAACAAGAAGCACTTTCTCCACAAATCCAAAGAAATATGATACAATGATTTTAGAAAGACTCAACAGAATGGAATTAAATATATGAAGATAAAATTATCCACTATCGTTCTAATAACTGTTTTAATCATCATTGCAATCGTCGGGGGCACCAAGTTGGGGCATCAAAATGAAGATACGCCTCAGCAAACAGTGGAAAACACCGATAACAGCGAGACAACACCCCGGGAAACCTCCAAGAACAATGTAACACAGACAAGTAGCAGCAACCAGGTAACACAAGAAACCACCAAAAAAGGCTCTACTCCGATCATAAGCGAAAAGTTGGATGTTGATGAAGTATTAAGTAATAGCAACGCAGACTATTTCATATATATTGAGTTAGGCGGCGGAACCATCACGGTATATGGAAAGTCTGTTTCAGGAAAGTATGACGAAGTTATCAAAAGCTCTCCTGCTTCTGTAGGACTTGATCAATCCACCCCTACCGGAATCTTTTATTTGAAAGGCCGTAAAGAGTGGATGGAGATCGAAGGAGAAGGTTTTGTCCGATATGCAACAATGTCGGATCATGATGTATCTATCAGCTCGGCTTTGTATGAAACCGACGATGGCAACACACTCATTCGTAAATCCTATTTGGGGTTGGGACAACCGGCAACCGGCGGTAATATTTATACTGTTGCAGACACCGCTTACTGGATTACACAACATTGCTTGGATGGTACCGTGATTCAGATTGTAGAAGAAAGCCCGAAGAACATTGTGTGTGATCCTCTGCCTGAGCTGAATTCCGAATATTTTTTCACCGATCCAACGGACCCCTCCCATAAAACATTGGCCGAGTTGGAAGAGGCAGGTGATCTGCCTTACAGCATTTATTTGGAGAAAGGTTCTTTCACCATGACAGTATACAAAAAGGATGAAAATGGTGATTATACCATTCCGGTAAGAGCATTTAACACTGCAGTCGGCCGAACCGCAGGACGAACGCCGGTAGGAACCTTTGAAATCTACAAAAAAGAGCGGTGGCATCAATTTTCATACAACGGTGGGTTTGCCCAATACGCAACATCCTATTACGGGAATTTATTTATTCATTCACCTATATATGGCTTGATGGAAATAGATACCATGCTCGCCGAGTTTTATAACGAAATCGGGACCAATTCCACAGCCGGGTGCTTAAGGACAACATCCTATGCATCCTATTGGGTCTATTCATACTGCCCCATGGGTACCCCGGTGATGATTGTAAACGGTTCCCCCAAAGGCACTATTTCGGAAAAACCTCCGAAAATACCTGATGTATACATGACAACAGATCCTACAGACCCTTTTAATCCGGATTCGATTTACTAAATATTGTCGAAAGGAAGGTAAATATTTTGATTAAGATCCTAAAAAGAAGCAGGATCAAATCGTTAAAATCGACCATCATACATATCTTTACCGTGTTTTTGATCCTTTGTGGTTTTCTTCTTCTGAATTCATGTGGTGCGTTTGAAGAAGAACAAGTAAATAATCCGAAAGTAACCATAGAAACAACAACAAGCATTACTAACTTCGTCACAACAGCGGAAACCACCCCGGTAGAAACCCGCCCTGAAAAGGTGACATTCCCTATCTGCGGAAAGGTAAAACTCAGTAATCAATTTGATTGGTTGAACATCCGCTCCGGCCCCGGCACCAGTTACCCAATGATGGGAAAATTAGCACCTGACACTGTCATCACACTGACAGGTGAACAGAGTAATTTTTATATCTTGGATTTTCTAGGTAGCCAATCTTATGTATCTAAAGACTACATCGTCATTGATCGCTCCCATGAACCTTTTTCAACGGAGCTTTATGCCCATGTAACTTCGGAACTTGTCATGTCCACCGATGAACAGAAAAAAGAAGTGGAGCTTCTGGACACATTAGTGGATATTCGTACAGTTGACCCTACAATACAAACCAATATTATATTTGCTACAGATCAAAATTTTACCGGCAAGGTACAATATCCATTAAACATTTGTATAATCCAAAAAGACACAGCGGAAAAACTAAAGGTTGCACAAGAACTGTTTCAAAAAGACGGTTACTCCATTTTGATCTATGATGCCTACAGGCCTTATTCTGTTTCAGTAGCATTGGCCGAAATTGAGAAAAACCCTATTTACATTGCCGACCCCATCAACAATCCCTCAAGACACAATAGAGGTGCTTCCATCGATATGTCTTTGGTGGACAGTACAGGTAAGGAGATAGAAATGCCCTCCCCTATGCATACATTTGATCAAACCTCCAGAAGAAGTAATCCCGGCATGTCTGAGGAGGCCAGAAGAAACATGGATTATATGACGGATATCATGATACAATGCGGATTTGTGAAATATGAGTGGGAATGGTGGCACTTTAATGATGATAATTGTTATGACTATCCTGTTACAGACCATTATTATTACGACTTCATATTCAGCAACAGTATTGACTAAGCAGGAAAAGAAAACAAATGAGTATATAAGAGCTCGTCCGGTATACCCGGGCGAGCTCTTTGTAATGTATTCTCTTATCTGTATTGATTCAAACCGATGTAAAGATACATTTTAATTTGATTTGTAATTTCAATGGTACATCACCTAGTATGATAATGATTGAATCGAGACAATATTGTCTTGATATCGTATAAAACCTTTTATGACGGTATCATTCGAAATGGGATGATTTAAGAATAGGGTAAATCCGCTGCCATTTTCATCATAGTACCGTTCTTGCATTTGCTCTGTCAGCACCGGAAATGCAGCATAGATCTTTTGATCCGCTTCAATGTAGATTTCATTACTCAAAAGTCCGGGTATGAACCCGCTGATTTTTGTCAATCCTTGCTCTTGCTCGATTTGGATAATCATTTTTTGATCGATGGCTTCACTGTTTTTAAAGTCTGGGTCCTTCAAAGGTTGTGCCGGCATAATGGGTACATTGTGAATCAAGTCCGTAAGATTTCTTTCTACAATCTCCGATATAACCACATCAAAGTCCCTTGATTCGAGTATTCTATAATCATAAGGGACAGATCTTGAGTAATAACAAAATTCGAACAAATTGGACATCACCGGTATGAGGGTATTGGCAAAAGAGTCCCTGAACATCAACACATCCCGATCCATCCCGTCACTTTTGGTTTCAATGGTCAAGTCTTCTAAGGTTCTTATCTTCCCTATTGTTTGGTACTTTTTCTCCATCTCGATCACCGGTTGTGTATCCGTCATCCCGGCAGAGGGCAATAGCATGTTTCCCAAATCCCCGGTTCGTATTTTACGCTCCACGATGTATGATGATAATGATAAATCGCTAACGCCCATCACATCAAGAATTTCTTCCAAAGCAATGATTGCACCGGTTCCGTTCCAATGGGTGTCTTTTTTCTGATAAACAATATCATCCTCCACCCGGCTATATAAATCAACAAGATTGATATAATTTATATCTGTATCGGCAAAAGCCTTGTTCAACAGTTCGATATTGGTTACGGCTTTCTCACCGTACCTTCTCGGCATATATTCAGGGTATATGGTGTTTTTATTGGGAACCGGCATGAAAACAAACTTGATACCCTTTTGCTTCAACCAATCACTTTGAATTTGAATGATCCGGACAAGCTTTTCTATTTCATATTCCGACATAATATTTTCGCCTGTATAGTCCGGTAGCGTCTTATCAAAATACAACCATCCGGATTTACCGGCAACGACCTGATCATTGACCGAATGGCCTAAAAGGTAATAATTCAATCCGCCGTACCCGGTGATCAACAAAGGACGCAAGCCGAAATTCTCCGAAAAATACGTATCGAAATCCCTGGGGAATTCCGTGTTAAGCACACCTTCTTCGATTAGCTCAGGACATTGCGATAGCTGTCTTTTTTCACTGTTTTTAACCTCTATTCCCGCTACCATGCTTAAAAGAGGCAATGATATGATCAAGAAGAAAAATATGATATAGGTAAGATCCAATTTTCTTTTCATGTTTTCCTCCTTTAAAACCTGAAATAGATAAACGGGTTGTATGTTTCAGTGGATATGACCATCAAACACAACAAAAACAACGCCACCGACGCGATATCCTGTAATCCTTCCACCTTCAAGGAGGATACATGATTTTTCAAACCATCTGCCCAATTTCTTAATATGGGTGTTGCAGCAATGAATGATGTGAATAATACCAAAACGGATAAAGGATTCACCAAGTCCATCAACAATGTCTGCCATCCGGGATCAAATTGAAACCCGGTAAACAATGTTCCGATCATATGCATTCCTTGTGTGAATGTTTCTGCACGGAACAATGTAAAGCCCACCAATACCACCGTCAACACATAAATCCGCGAAATGAACTTTGCTTTTGCATGATCCGGGTGAATGATTTTAGCTCTTTCCAGAACCATGAATATGCCGTGGAATATACCCCAAGCCAAGAAGGTCCATTCGGCGCCATGCCAAAAGCCGGTGCACAAGTAAACGATAAAGATGTTCAGGTAGGTACGATTTTTCCCTTTCCTGTTTCCTCCCAAGGGGATATAAAGGTATTCCCGGAACCATACTGTCAAAGAAATATGCCAACGTTTCCAAAAGTCATTGATACTTGTGGCAATATATGGGTAATTGAAATTCTCCTTGAAGTCAAACCCGAACATTTTACCCAGACCGATGGCCATATCGGAATATCCGGAGAAATCAAAATAGATTTGAATACAATAAGCGATTGCGCCTACCCATGTAAGAACAATGTTGAGTTGATGAAGCTCCAGTGCAAAAACAGTATCGGCAATTTCACCGGTGATATTGGCAATGATGAGTTTTTTACCCAGTCCTACGATGAAGCGTCTGATTCCTTCCTTCACACCCTCCGGGTTAATTTGCCTGTTCTCAATCTGCTGATAGATGTCATCATATTTGACAATCGGTCCGGCGATCAATTGAGGGAAAAAAGAAATGTATAACGCTGTATTAAACAAATTATGTTCCGGTTTTGCCGTTTCCCGGTATATGTCAATGACATAGGACATGGCTTGGAATGTGAAAAAAGAAATGCCGATGGGTAACGGAATTTGCGGAACATCGATTGATAAATCAAAAAATGCATTGATGTTTTCTACAAAAAAGTTCGTGTATTTAAACACAAACAACAACAAAAGATTTGCAATGACACTGGCGATCAACCATCTTTTTCGTATGGGTTGAGTGTGCTTTGACAATTTGACGGCAAATGCGTAATTCATACAGATGGAAAACAACATGACCAATACAAAAACCGGTTCACCCCAAGCATAAAAAAACAAACTGAAAACCAAAAGCAATCCGTTTCTGTATTTAACAGGCAAGATTAAATTTAAAAAGAATACCAAAGGTAAAAAAATGAATAGAAATACCGTTGAACTAAATACCATAAATCCTCCTGCTTGGCTTCATGCTTAAAAGCTTAACAACTTACATATTGCTGGCACTGTACAAGCTGATACCGACCACTTTGTCTTGATCCATTGTAAAGTAAATACACGGGCTGTCCAAATCTCCCTTTTTCACAGCATAGCGATAAACGCCGCCTTCATCGGTATAGTCTTCTCCATAGGCTTTGATTAAATCTTCCTTGGTGTCACCGATGGAGATTCCTCTTTTGGTTTCAAAGGTTGAATCAATGAATGCGATTTCATCAATCAAATCTTTACCGTTCAACGGATAGGTGTATATTTCCACACTGTCATACATAAAGGTCTTGTCCATTCCGTCATAAACACAACTCGGAGCTTCCGCCGTTTCATATTCATCTCCTAATGTTTCAAGCAAAGGCGCCACATCTTGATCCAATCGGAATACAACATTGTTTACGGTAAACTCCAAATCCTTTTCACTGAAAGAATCGGTGTTCGAACAAGAACTGAATAATATCGTCAATAGAAATAATATACAAAATATCTTTATTCCTTTTTTCATCATATAACCTCCAAATATTTCTTGGGTGAAGAAACTACTACATATTACCACATGCATCCTGTGTTTTCAAATTAATAACTGATCTGTTTGTCCGGGGCAAGTTGTCGAATGAGTTCCCATCCCTTTTGGTAATCCTGATCCCCATTATGTAGTCTTGCAGGTTCGAATCCAAAATCCAAATACATTCGAACGGCTTTCCAGGAAGTCGTCTGGGTGGTCAAATATGCTTTATAATGATATTTTGCCATAATGGATAAAGCGTAGGACAACATGGGTTTGGCCAATCCCCTTCCTTGATGGGAGGGCTTAATAGCCACCCAATGGAGTCTTCCTTGGCTTATTCCTTGAAATTCACCAAGCCATGCCGTTGTGGTTCCGACTACTTCACCATCCGGTGACAGTAAGAAAACACATCGCTTTTTCATTTCCTCCAAATGTCCTGAGAACTCTTTATCAAAGTGTTTCAATGCACTGGTCAATGTTTGAAATTCACCTGCTGCTGTTTCAACGGCAGCCCAATGAATCTCATCTTGATCCTCAAAGAGCTTAAACTGATACCGTTCCGGAAGGTGATATACCGGAATATTCTCTAAATGAGGACGTACCATAACCAATTTAAAATATTCCATCGTTTCTCCTTTCCTTTAAAAGGCTACATCCTGCCATATTCCGTCAATCAAGACCCTTTGGGTTTGATAACCGAGTTTTTTCAACAAAAGCTCTGTTTGCTCGTACTCGGTGTCCAACCACATGGGATTGTGTGCATCGGAATTTAATACGACGGGTATATCCATCTGTTTCATGATCTTAATAATCCAAGGGGAAGGATACGCCGTATCTACATATTTTCTAGACATGCCTCCGGTGTTGATCTCAACGATGGATCCTGCTTTTTTAACGGTTTCCAACACTTTTTCAACTTCTTCCTTGTACCATGTATCCTCTTCCTTATAAATCATTTGATCTCGATTGTTTTTTTTAATCAGGTCCAAATGACCCACCAATTGCGGTTTTCTAACATTAATCATTTCTTTCAACACGGAAAAATAGTCTTTCGTGTATGCTTTGCCGTCTCCGTTATAGCAATCTTTCAAACCCTCTGACACCATTTCAAAAGGTCCGTCCACCGGAATGAGTCGGTCTTTTGTTCGAACATGATGGACGGAACTGATATAATAATCAAGCCCTTCGGGGATTTCCACATCCATCCCGCTGATATAGTCAATCTCCAGACCTACATACAGCTGTATCTTCTTTGCATACTCTTCCTTTAAATCATAAGCTTCCTTTAAATAAGCGGACAGATCTTCTTGTTTCAAGGTCCAATCAGTTTCAAACGGTACCGGGGCATGGGCGGAAAATCCCAAAGCACCAAAATTCAATTCGATCGCTCTTTGCACATAGTCTTTTAAAAAACCGGCTCCATCGTCATAATGACTGTGTGTATGGTAGCTTACCCTCATTTTTTTATTGACCTCTCATTCATCTGATATACCAGCCCTTCTCATGGGCTGTTTCATACATTTTCAAAACATTTTCCACCGGCGAATTATCTTGTAAAGAATGGGTAGGTGAAAAAAAGTACCCTTTTGTTTGCATCATACATTGTAATATGCTTGTGCAGTCGGCTTCCACTTCCTCCGGAGTTCCGGTAGCCACCGGCCCGGCGGTTGAAATGCATCCGTGATAAGAAAGTTGTTTACCGAACTTTTCGACTAAATAGGAAGGTGACATATTAAACGCTTCCGGTTGCAAGGTATCCACCGAATCGATACCCATTTCAATAAAATCCGGGAAAGCCCAGCTGCTGGATCCACAGCTGTGGATCATTGTGTAAATACCGAATTCTTTGGCAAGACTCACAAACCGTTGCAAACGAGGCCGTATTTGCTCTCGAAACAATTGCTTGCCGTATAGCGGACGGTCCTGGGCGCCTAGATCCTCTCCCAGCCATAGAAAATCAATCATTCCGTCGGCAGCTTCCAATACTCTTTTTGTCATCTCATATTGAATTTCATGCCTCCGATCAATCAAATGTAATATGGCAGGATCCTCAGTGGCAAAACCGATCATAGCCTCGGTGTATCCGGTGAAGAAGCTGACGGTGTTCATACAGTCCCCCACCCCGGCATTTCCGACATACAAGGCATATTCACGATTTTTTTGACAAAATTCCTTCACATGGGAAAAATCATAATCCTCCACAGAAGGCATCGGCCATTTTTCCACTTGCTCCAAATCGGCGTTTTGTAAAGGGAAATCACAATAATCCCAATATCCTCCGCTGGCATGCTCCACATATCGTGTGACCCAACCCCAAAGAGGGTCTACCCGTCTGTCTTTTTTAGGTTGATGGTACACAGGCCCTTTATAGATCGGAGAGACACCTCGAAAGTCCACCCCCAAAGCTTTTTTTAATCCTTCATGATCATCTTTTTGCAAGCCGAACGCTTGCTTTAATCTATAGTCAATCCCCGGATTGGCATGATAGTCCACAGGAACCCTGTCCGGACTTCCATGCTTGAATGTTTCCAAAACCCTCTCCCGGGATGTCAAATACTCATTTCTTTTTCCCATCACTTTCATTCCTTTTCCCCTTTCTTGACTGATCCTTTTGTCGATTTGTGCTTTCCGGCGTCACCAAGGCCTTGCCTCCAAATCCGATCAAATCTTCCCTGCCGGCCATAATCAATGCTTTCCGAACAGCCTTTGCATTCCTTTTGTCCCGATATTGCAGCAGCGCCCTTTGCATTTGCTTTTCTCCGTCTTTGGGCACATACACCTTTTCCATCGTGTCCGGATCCAGTCCGGTATAGTACATGGCGGTAGCCGCCGTACCCGGTGTAGGGTAAAAATCCTGAACCTGCTCCGGATGGATATGATGATCTCTCAAATATTCAGCTAACATCACGGCATCATCTAAGGTGGAACCCGGATGAGACGAGATGAAATAGGGCAACACGTATTGCTCTTTACCGGCTTTTTTGGATGCCATGGCAAACTTGTTGCTAAACAGTTCGAACAGTTCCATCTCAGGCTTTTTCATATAGCTTAACACCTTGGGAGAAACATGTTCCGGTGCGACCCGTAATTGTCCACTGACATGATATTTTGCAATTTCGTTAATAAATCCGCTTTTTTTATCTGCCAAAGCATAATCATACCGAATGCCGGAACGAATAAAGACTTTTTTCACTCCTTCCAGGTTTCTTAAACTCCTTAGCACTTTTAAATAGTCCGTGTGATCCGGTTCAATGCTTTTACACACAGAAGGATACAAACAGCTTTTATCCATGCAAGTGCCCACCATAGTTTGCTTTTTACATGCAGGTGCCGTGAAATTAGCGGTAGGGCCTCCTACATCGTGGATACATCCTTTAAAATCTTTATATAAAGTCATTTGTTTTGCTTCCCTTAAAACGGAATCATGGCTTCTTGCCGATATAATTCTTCCCTGATGGAATGTCAAAGCGCAAAAGGAGCAGCTGCCGTAACAACCTCTCGAGGATGTAATGGAAAACTTCACTTCACTCAAAGCAGGAATTCCCCCTGCGCTTTCATACATTGGATGATATGTTCCGGTGTAAGGCAGCTCATAGGTCGTATCCATTTGCTCTGTGGTCAACGGCAGATCCGGAGGGTTTTGAACTAAGAAGGAGTCTCCGTGAGGCTGTACAATGACCTTTCCCCGATAGGGATCCTGCTGTTCGCTTAACATCTTAAAGCAACGTGCATACTCGGCTTTATCGTCCTTGATCGTTTCAAAGGAGGGAACCATAATATGAGGTCCTAATCCGGATAAATTCGAAGTTTTAAAACATGTTCCCCTTACATGAATAATATCTTTGAGGGGAATTCCATTTCTCAGGCTGTCTGCGATCTCAATAATATGGGATTCACCCATCCCGTATGCCAAAAGATCGGCTTTTGAGTCAAACAAAACGGATCTTCTGACCGAGTCACTCCAGTAATCATAATGGGCAAACCGTCGAAGGGAACTTTCGATTCCCCCGATTAATATGGAAGCGTGCTTAAAGGCTTCTCTGATTTTATTACAATAAACGATCACTGCCCGATCCGGTCGACAACCTGTTTTTCCACCCGGAGAATAAGCATCTTGGGTTCGTTTTCTTTTTGCAGCAGTATAATGATTCACCATGGAATCCATGTTACCCGATGTCACCAAAAAAGCCAAACGAGGTTCTCCAAGCTTCATAAAGTCTTGGAGATTGTTCACATCCGGCTGCGAGATAATCCCAACCTTGTATCCTCTTGATTCAAGAACTCTGGAAATGATGGCAACACCAAAGGAGGAATGATCCACATATGCGTCTCCCGTGACAAAGACGAAATCGCATATGTCCCACCCTCTATCTTTCATATCTTGTTTTGATACCGGTAAAAATTCGTTGTTCATAATGAAAGGATTATACCACACCGGGATGAAATTTATTGTGCAAGTCATAAGTTTTACTGAAACAGCACATAACTAAAACATTATACTATTTAACGAAAGAATGCTATAATACTTTTACAAAAAGGACGGAGAACGATTATGATTATTGTTATGAAACCCAATGCGGGTAAAAGAGATATTGAAAACATTGTAGAAAAACTTCATGAACACGGATTAGAGGCTCACTTATCCACCGGAAAACAAGTCACCATCATCGGTGTTATCGGAGATAAAGGACTTTTGTCTGATTCCAATATGGAATTGATGCCCGGTGTAGACAAATTAGTTCCAATCACCGAGTCATATAAATTGGTAAACAAGAAATTCAATGCCAAAAGAACCGTTGTCAATATTAATGGCATTGAAATTGGTGGTGATCATTTTACTTTAATCGCAGGACCTTGTGCTGTGGAAAGCGAAGAGCAAATATTTCAAACAGCTTCAAAGCTTAAAGAAAGCGGTGTGAAGATATTAAGGGGTGGAGCTTTCAAACCCAGGACATCTCCCTATTCATTTCAAGGCATGGGAGTGGAAGGCCTGCGATACATGAGAAATGCCGCTGATGCCAACGGAATGATCATGGTCAGTGAAGTCACAAGCCTTGCAACATTGCAAGAGGCTGTACCTTATTTGGATATCATTCAAATCGGTGCTCGGAACATGCAGAACTTTGAATTGTTAAAAGAAGTCGGTAAAACCAACAAACCTGTTTTCCTGAAAAGAGGTTTGTCCTCCACCATTGATGAATGGTTGAATGCCGCTGAATATATTATTCGGGAGCACAATAACCAGGTGATGTTATGCGAGCGTGGCATCCGCACATTTGAAACCGCCACCAGAAACACACTGGATATCAGTGCAATACCCGTGTTGAAGTCCAAAACCCATTTGCCGGTGTTTATTGATCCTTCCCATGCAAGTGGTGTGAAAGATTACATCATACCATTAGCTAGAGCTGCAGCGGCTGTGGATTGCGACGGGTTGATGATTGAAGTCCATCCGAATCCCGACAAAGCACTCTCAGACGGTGCCCAATCTTTAACGCCGGACGAATTTAAGGAATTGGTTCGACAGATCAAACCAATTGTTGAAATTATGGGGAGAAAGCTCTAATGCAGGTCGGGTTGGTCGGTTTAGGATTCATGGGCGGATCCTTAGCCAAAGGAATAAAAAAGAAATGCCCTGATCATAAGATAACCGCCTATGACAAGGACGTCAGTGTGTCAATGCAAGCATTCGAGGAAAAAATAATTGATTACGTCGCCCAACTACCCGGTGCCGACGAATTACTTCCCGAAGGCCTTTCTACCGGCACATTTGAATCTTGTGACATTGTGTTTATCTGCACCCCGGTTCACACGGTCATCCCGGTGATCCAAAAACTGCAAGGCCATTTAAAACAAGGATGTATTCTGACGGATATCGGGAGCACAAAAGGGGAAATCGTGGAACAAGTCGACCGTTTGCACCTTGAATATCCCTTTATCGGAGGGCATCCTATGACCGGTTCAGAGAAAAAGGGATTTGAATATTCCATAGACATCCTCTTGGAAAATGCTTATTACTTAATCACTCCATCCCGAAATGCAGACTCTTTTTCCATACAACTGTTAACAAATTTATTAAAGTCCATCGGCGCCTTGGTGATTGTCATTAAGCCTGATACTCATGACTATGTCACCGCTGCCATCAGCCATGTGCCTCATGTGATTGCAAGCTCTCTGGTGAATACAGTACTCAAGAACGACCTTTCGAACAAACTGATGCATACCCTTGCAGCCGGAGGTTTTCGAGATATCACACGAATTGCCTCCTCCTCCCCGGAAATATGGACGGACATCAGCATATCGAATAAAGAACATATATTGCAATTGCTACATGCTTTTGAGTGTGAGTTGGCAAGTTTTCGAGAGCATTTGAAAGCAAATGAAGATGAACTCATTCACAAGTTTTTTACCCAAGCAAAGCAATACAGGGATTCCTTCGAATTTCGGACAACCGGTGTCATACAACCTGTATTTGAATTTAGCGTCAGTGTGGAAGATCGACCGGGTATGATTGCTCATATCGCCACACTTCTGGCAAAGGAGGATATCAGTATAAAGAACATTGGGATTGTCAACAACCGGGAGGGTTTTGAGGGTGCTCTAAGAATAGAATTCTACAGCTTAGAAAGCATGAATCACGCGTACCAAGTACTAAAGAAAAGGAATTACACAGTTCATCCGAAAGAAAACAAGTAAATATTAAGTAAGTAAGTAAATAAATAAGATCCCGATTTTCCAATCGGGATCTTTTTAAACGTCTCTTTATTATCTCTTCTTAGCAGGTTCCGCATTCACTGCTCTTCCCTTGATCTTTGTATTGTTGATGGCGTCTATGACATGCTTTGCCTGATCCTTGGGTACTTCAACAAATGTAAACTTATCATAAATATCAATGGCACCCACCATGGTTCCCTTGATTCCCGCTTCATTTGCTATGGCGCCGACAATGTTCTGCGGTTTTACCTTATCTTTTTTCCCGACATTCATGAATAAGCGAACCATTCCGGGTTCAGCTCCGGTATCTTCAAAATCTTCCATGTCGATTTCCTCATTGACAACCTTATCCTTTTGTAACATCTTCATCAATGCGGCACCTACCTCCATAGCTGAGTAGTCATACTTTTCCATGAATGTTTCAATGGCATTCATATGTTTTAAATGCTCGTCATTTTCAATAATGCCGGATAATTCATTGAAAAATCGATTGGTTTTATTCTCCTCAATTTCTTGTAATGTCGGTATGGGATGAGGAGCAATCTTAGTGTTGGTGAACTTTTGCAAGTTCTTAATGGCGTACATCTGTCCCCTGCCATTGATAAATGTAAATGACTTACCTGTTTTGCCCGCTCTTCCGGTTCTCCCGATTCTATGGACATAATACTCGTCATCTTGTGGCAAGTCATAGTTAAACACCGCTTCTACATGCTCAATGTCAAGACCTCTTGCAGCCACGTCGGTAGCCACTAGAATCTCGGTTTTCCCTTTCCTGAACGCTTCAATGATCTTACTACGTACCGATTGTCTCAAATCTCCATGCAATGCATCAGCGAAGTAACCTCTCGATTGAAGTTGCGAAGTCACTTCATCCACCATTTTTTTAGTGTTACAAAACACCAAAGATAATTGTGGTGTATAGATGTCGATCAATCGGCATAACAATTCGGTCTTTTTGGATTTAGTTGTTTCCAAATAGTATTGAGTAATATTCGGTACGGTTAGTTGCTTGTGGACAACACTGACAGATACCGGTGACTTTTGATACTCCTTGGATATGCGAAGAATTTCTGCAGGCATGGTTGCAGAAAACAAGACGGTTTGTCGGGCTTCCGGTGTTTCTTGCAGAATTATCTCCATATCCTCCCGGAATCCGATGTTTAACATTTCATCGGCTTCATCTAAAACTACCAATCTGACTTGATCAAGCTTCAAGGTTTTTCTACGCATATGATCCATCACTCTTCCGGGTGTGCCGATCACAATATGAACACCTTGCCTTAATGCTTTGAACTGTTGTTCCATGGATTGACCGCCGTAAATAGGCACTGCTTTTATATCCGGTAGATATTTACTGAACTTTTTAACTTCATCGGATCCTTGTATGGCTAATTCTCTTGTCGGACATAATATGAGGACTTGAACTTTGTTTATATTCGTATCGATCATCTCTAATGCCGGCAACGCAAAAGCAGCGGTTTTCCCGGTACCTGTTTGTGAATGACCGGTGATATCCTTTCCTTCCATAATCAACGGAATGGTTTGGGATTGAATACGGGTAGGTTCTTCAAACCCCATATCATCCACTGCAGCTAATATTTTTTCGGACAATCCGAAATCCTTAAATGATTTGATATCTTCTATCATTAAATCGTGCTCTCTTTCCTGTTTTTTTTGCTCAATGAAACAATTTCTTTTACTGCTACTAATAAAATATCCAAATAGTACACTTTTTATTTGTATAATGAATGGCTTCAAGCAGCCGTTATAGTTTTAATTAAACAACTTGACTATATTATCATAAGCAACTATGAATGTACCAGTAATATTGAAAATATTTTAAAACAATATATTATTTTAATTCATTTTGTTGTCTTTGTAATGCTACGTACTCATCAAATGAACAAGTCATATCAATGATTGCATCATTCTTGATTTCAATGATTCTGTTTGCAATGGTCTGAATGAATTGATAATCATGTGAAGAAAAAAGAAGTACTCCTTTGTATTCCGCAAGCCCATTATTCACCGCTGTTATTGATTCTAAATCCAAATGAGTGGTAGGTTGATCTACAACTAATGCATTGGATCCGAACATCATCATACGTGAGAACATACAACGCATCTTTTCTCCCCCGGACAGCACACGGACAGGCTTCCAGACATCATCACCTGAAAACAGCATTCGTCCTAAGAACCCTCTCAAATAGGTCTCGGTCACATCCTTTGAATATTGCTCCAACCATCTTAAGATGCTAAGATCGCAATCATTGAAATAGGAAGAGTTATCCTTTGGTAAATATGATCTTGTTATGCTTACTCCCCATTTGAATGACCCGGAATCAGGTTCCATCTCTTCCATCAAAATTTTGAACAATGTTGTGATCGCCGTTTCATTTTCACCTACAAAAGCGATTTTATCACCTTTATTCATTCTGAAAGATATATTGTTTAAAATCTGTTGTCCGTTTATGGATTTGCTAATACCGTCTACAGACAAAATTTCTTTTCCGGGTTCCCGATCCGGTTGAAAACCGATGTACGGATATTTCCTTGACGATGCAGGCATATCATTAAATGTTAATTTTTCCAGTAGCTTTTTCCTGGATGTAGCTTGACGCGCTTTGGATTTATTGGCGGAGAACCTGGCGATAAAACTTTGTAGCTCCTTCGCCCGATCTTCCATCTTTTTATTCTGATCCCGCTTCATTTTTTGAATCAATTGGCTCGAATCATACCAAAAGTCATAATTGCCTATATAAACTTGAATCTTTGAAAAATCAATATCCACAATATGGGTACAAACAGTGTTCAGAAAGTGCCTGTCATGGGATACAACCAGAACAGTTCCGGGAAACTCCAAAAGAAAATCCTCAAGCCATTCTATGGATAATAGATCCAAATGGTTTGTAGGTTCATCAAGTAATAAGATGTCCGGAGAACCAAAAAGAGCTTGCGCAAGTAAAACCTTGACCTTGTATTTTCCATCAAGATCACTCATTTGAGATACAGCATGCTAATGTCCATCCCTAGACCGCTTAGTAATTTTGAGGCCTCAGACTCTGCTTCCCAACCGTTTAATTCTGCAAATTCATATTCAAGCTCTCCTAATAAAATGCCGTCCTCCTCGGAAACATCCTCTTGGGCATACAAGGCATCCTTTTGTACCATAACTTCATATAATCGAGGGTTTCCCATGATGATGGCGTCTAGAACCGTATAAGAATCATATGCATAATGATCTTGCTTCAAAACAGATATACGTGTTTTTTCCGCAACAATCACTTCTCCCGAAGTCGGTTCTAATTCACCGGAGAGGATCCTTAAAAATGTGGATTTTCCGGAACCGTTTGCTCCGATTATTCCATAACAATTTCCCGGAGTGAATTTAAGATCCGCATTGGAAAATAAATTCGTTCCGCTAAAATTCAAGCCTAAATTAGATACAGTAATCATTTGTCCCTCGATATTCAATCCATATTATTTTTGTTAAATTAAACCATAAATATTCGCATAACAAGCCATGAGTATATCATAACTATTTATTTTTTGATACCACACAGAAAATCTATTTATGGTATAATTTGGACATAACTTGGACAAACCTTACTCAAGGAGGATCATAACATGCCGGATTTTGAAGTTTTAAAACAAAATGCAAGGAACAAAACCCGAAGAGTATTATTGGAAAATGACGGTTGTGACACGGTTTACGAATGCTCCACAGCCGATCCGAAGGAGTTACTTAAACAAAGGACACTCTACCTTTCCGATTCTAAGGTAGACACCTATTTCTACTGCACATGGTCATCCGGACTGGGTGTGTATACCCATAATACAAAAGTAGGAAGCATTTTCAACACAAAGGATATTATATTCAAAAACAATAAAACCCAAGAATTCATCGATCAAGGAACCGATTGTTTGAAAATCATGACTCAATACTGCAATACAAACAATATCGAGATCTTTTGGACTATGAGGATGAATGATGTTCATGATAATCATGGGGCGGAATACAGTAAAACCATGTATCAATCCAATCAATTCAAATTGGACAGCCCCGATTGCATGATTGCCACATATGGAGACCGACCGCCTTATGGTGCAGGAACTGCAGCCGACTTCGAAAAAGAAAAAGTAAGGCAACTTGTTTTGGATTCCTTCCGAGAAGTGATGGAAAACTATAACGTGGACGGTATTTTATTGGACTTTTTCAGGCATCCCGTATTCTTCAAAGAACCTGCTTACGGTACTCCTGCCACACAAGCGCAATTAGGTATCATGACCGAGTTGGTAAGAAACGTTAACATGCTGGCAGATGAATTGGGACGCAAGCGAAATCGTCCCTTCTTAATGGCTGTCCGTGTTCCGGATTCCGTACCTTTTTGTAAAACCATCGGGCTAGATATAGAAAAATGGCTTAAAGAAGGTCTTGTGGACTTGTTGGTAACAAGCAGTTATTTACAATTGAATCATTGGGAGTACAGTGTGGCATTAGGACATCGATACAACATACCGGTATACCCTTCCTTGGACGAAAGCAGAGTCAGAGATGAAAATGCAAGAAAAAGCAGACACACATTGAAAGCCTTCCGTGGTCGGGTTATGAATATATTGAATTCAGGAGCAGACGGTGTTTTCATATTTAACAACAGTGGATTGAACAGGGACAATTTAATTTCATGTATCCATGAACCCCTCAACAATCCGACTCTGTATGCCGATTACGATAAAGACTACTTTGTCAGTATCCGTGGCGTCGGTGCAGTGGCAGGATCCTGTTTCCCTCATAATAAATACATCAACATTCCAGTTTTGAATCCACATCATCCTATTGTGATCAAAGCCGACAACAAGGACTACACATTCATGGAGATGGGAAATGATGCATTGGGTTGTCAACCGAAAACTTATACACTGAAGCTGTTCTTTAAAGAAAGCTTCCCTAAAGAAGTAAATGTATTTTTTAACGGGGAATGTTTTTCCCTTGACAACACTGAAGGCAACACAGCAACATTTAAAATTGATGAAAAGCTTATCAAGGCAGGCACCAACATCATATTTATGCACAACCCCTCCAGAGAGGACGTAACCTTATTAGATGCCTTGGTGCAAGTTAGATTAAGGTAATAATCCAAGGCACTAAAAACAAAATTGTTTTTTATAGAGAGAGGTCAAGTGCATTTGAAACAATTGGCCTTTTTCTTTACTATACTTGTCAATAATAATGTTCACATTGTTATCTTTTGCCTATTACAATTCTTTTCAAAACAAAAAACAGCCCCTCCAATAAAGGAAGGACTGTTCTGCTATCAGAAATTTCTTTTTTTATTTTTCATGTGTTTTTACACCTGATTTTAGATTCTTCCCCTAATTTTAAACTTATCGCCCGGATCATATTGCTTGTAATCAGGATTGTTGTAGAAGTCTTCAATCAACTCTTCAAGTCCTGCTGCATAAATCTGGTCAATATACTGCGCCCACTCTGTATTAAAGTTAGCAATGCTACCTTTAAGAGCACGGTTCTTAAAATCATTTACAATAGGTGATATCGCAGGCCATAATTCAGCATGTGTTTCAGTGTACTTGTCAAATAATTCTTGACCCATATACACCGCATTGATATATTTTTCCGGTATGCACGCATATTTTTCATAAAGATTGTTTGCATATGCATATTTGGGGAAATCCCAATAACCGGATTCTTCAGCGATCATAACCGCATTATCCGCATCTGAGAAAGTAACCCATAAGCTGAATGTTGAAGGCCATCCTCTGTATTTTGGATCCAAGTCCGCTTCCGGTGTAGTGATCCTATTACTTAGGTAGGGTTCTCCTTCCCATCTCCAATGAACACCTTCCAGACCGCTCTTGAATTTTAGATAGTTGTCTTCATTACTATAGGTAGTATATTCCAAGATCTGCAATATTCTTGCCATCTTTTCATCTGAAACCTGGGCACCAAACATATCCACCCTGTTTTTGCCAACACCGTATGAATCAATTGCATATGTCGCGCTGGTAGCATTTCCTTTAGGGCCTTGGAACAAAATACCAACGATGAATCTTGCATTTTCATCGCTGTTCATCAATATGTTTATGGGCGGTTGAACAGCATAGGTTTCATTGGAAGGCATTATGTACGCATTACGATGGACTTGCATGATTCCCACCTTGTTCAATGATGTCAAAGCGTTATACTCTAAACGCCATGATTGTTCTCCGGGAAGCTTGTGCATATATCCTTTTGTAATCTGGGTAGAAATCCATTCCAAATAATCTCTGTAGCCTGTATAGGCATATTTAGGAACAGTGTTACCAGTTTCCAAATCTTTATAGAGGTAGTTCCCATCTTGTACAAATCCGAAAAGACCTTCTTGGATCAAGTTGGTCCATGCGGACTCCGGTAAGTATACCATACCGTATGTATCATCCACACCGTTTCCGTCCGGATCATCTTCTGAGAACGCACGCATAATTTCATTCAAATCATCGAATGGATAATCCATTTCCCCAACAAAGATCTGATCATCCAAATACTCAAAACCTTCAGTGGTCTGTTTTACGGGTTTGAAGTTGCTCATATCCGGCTCTTTCCCGATTGCTTCCAACCAATCCAAATTCACACATACCGCTTCATAAAAGTATTGTGCTGAACTCATACCGATATGTGTTAATCCTAAATATTCATCTGTTGAACCCGGAACCAAGTTATATGTAAACCCGATGGGCATAGCTTCCATCAGTCGGTATTGACCGGGCAGGTACTTTTTCATGGCATCCAAAGAAACGGATCTGGTTAATTTCTCATTGTACATTTCATGAGGCTGTCTTGGTGCTCCGGGTGCGAAAAAGAAATCCGCAATATCCCCGGCTGCAATCAATGCTGCCATTTGGTCGGCTTTCAAAGAATCCTGTGGCCATACTTGTATGTCCACATTGAATAATTCTTCAAGTTCAGCTTCATCCCATCTTCCATCTATATGTCTTTCTCCATATTGAGTCAACCATGTGATCTCCATATGCTCCTCAAAAGGATTCTCTTCAACTTTTTCTGTGGTTGTAACAGCTGTTGTGGTCGCTTTGGTTGTTACCGTTGTTGTTGCACCGGATGTTTCACCTGTTTCTCCTGTGGTATCACCGCTGCAAGCTGAAACAGCAAAGAGAATTGAGAGCACCAATATAATACATAAAACCTTCTTCATAAATCTCTCCTTATACATATTAAAATCTCTGATAAAAAAATAAGATTTATATATAAATAATAGCATAGCTCTATTTTTTTATATTGGATTATTGTTCAATCTTCTTGTTATATTGTTCAATTATTTTAAAACAAGTTGTTTTCACTGTCCTATGGAAGTCTCAATAAAAAAAGCAGCTGACAAAATGTTGTTTATCTAACACTTTACAGCTGCTGTTCTCATTTTCTCATTAAATCGAGAAAAGCTTTTGGTCACATGCGATATAGATCTTATCTTCTACTTTAAAACTATGACTGACACCGGGCAAATTGCCTGTAGATATGATATTTCCGTCCCGGTCGATTGCAGATATTCTACCATACTCACATACAACACATATGGTATTGTCCTGTTTCCGATACAACTTATTGACACTGTCTTCTACATACACACTCCAGACTTGATTTCCTTTCCGATCAAAGGCCATTACCGAGCCCTTGGATGTTCCGGCGTAAACCTCAGAATGATCTTCTTTTATTTCAACTGCTTTTACGATACCACCCAAACGTTTGTCAAATTCAGTTTTTACACCGTCTTTTTCTATGCTGACCACTTTGAAGTTCTCTTGATACTTCATACCGCAGACCAGAATATGTTTATCTCCTTCTGTGACAAGACGGTGAGATTGAATGGTGTTTAACCAGAACCCGGTTCGAACATCCCTTTTGGGTTTGCCGGTTATGGTATGGCTATAGAACATGCCGTATGCAGAATCCACCTTACCGCTTGCTAAAACTTCCGGTTCTCCGTCATGATCCACATCAATCCATTCTAATATGTCAGGAACAGTGGCATATATGTAAAAGGCATGATGCATTTTTCCCTTGGTGTCATACACCCTGACTTGATTGTCACCGGCACCGGTAAGAATGTACAAACCGTCTTTTGTTTCCACTGTCCGAATACTCACAATTTGTGGATATGCCAATTCCCAACTGTCGTACAATGTAGGAATTCTTGTTGTCCGGGTTTCCCATACCAACTGACCTTTCAGGTCTACAGCCGACAGCTTGTTATGTCCGTGACCAATAATAAGAAGTTTTTCCGGTTTGACATACTCCATCACATGAATAGAACCTTCGAAGGATAATTCCCATAAGATATTTCCATGATCGGTCAATACAACTTTTCCACCTTCCAATGCACAAGCCGTCTGATTATCTTCCATAGCCGACAGGGTGCATATTTTCCGATCAAAAGTGCATTCGTTGTGTATCTTCACCTTGTTAACATGGCTTTTACAAGAGGCCTTTTCCTGTGTAGAGCAACAATTACCAATATGACTCAGTGGAAGTCTGTCCTCTTTTCCGGCATAGAATATGACCAAAGCTTTACCTTCAAATTTTGGTGTGATGGATGCCTCATCTTGTTTAGCAGGCTGAACGATATGGGTGAGAGATAGCTTATCTCCCTCTTTCATATAGGAAGAAGACATAGAAGTGATGGAAGATACCACCACATCCTTGTCGTGGTACCTGGATTCCCACATGATGTCGGCTTTTGTTGTTTTGTTTCCGGTTTTTTTTTCATCCTCGTCATACATACCGCCATAATCAAACAACCTTTTCCCGTAAGGAATTTCTTCAACATTCATACTGATATTGTTATTGCTGTATCCGGATAATCGTAACTCATACTCACACCGTTCACGGTTGCGTCGGAGAGCCTTTGCAGTCTGATTCCACAATTGGACCTTTGAAGGTGTTCTAAAATGAGCATTAATAATAAATTCACCTTCTTGGTTGCAAATCACCGTATCATGGAAAATAGCGCATACACCTTTGATTAAATAGATTTCCCGAATCCAGTCGGTTCCGTTGTAGTTCTTCAAGCGCATCCGTAAATAGTAACGGTTTTGATCCAAAACCGTTTGCTCTTCTAATAGGGCATATCCCGGAACCTCCGATGCGTAACCGTTACGTGCAATAGTTAAAATGGAGCAGTTTTCCGGCTCCGGCCAACGGTAATCGTTTTCTTCCACCAACCAGACAATACCTTTGCTTGTGAAATCCAAAACACCCATAGCATCACTGTATGCATGAACACCGTTACTGCCTAGGCCGTCGATTAATAAAAAATCGTCATGGATTTTATCCCAACCGGTTCGTATGGACACCTTATCAAAACAATCTTCATAGGGTCCTTCAGGAGGTGTAGTGGAAAATTGTTTTGCTTGTTTAGGATTCTTCTCCCACACAGTATAACTATATTTGTCCAACATGATCCGAGTAATGCCGGTCATGTCCTCATGTTCTTTCGGGATTACTCCGGAATCGAATAACCGTTGAAGACTTACAGTCTGTCCGTTGTTCAAGTTTTTAAAACGATCGTAAAGCCATTGCATTTCGCCGTCGCTTATATAATGGGTGAAAATGGCAGATAAAACTGTCGGGAAAGGACTTTTTACAGAACCGTCCCCGTAAGAGGGCATCATAGCGTTTTGCCCGATAATTGCTTTGATCCATTTCGCCACTTCTTTGGCTGAAGTGTTTAAAAAGCGATGTTCATCCTCGAAAATAGAGTAACTGCACACTAATCGCAATGTGACTTGATTGGAATAGGAAGAGTCGTCGCAAAGAGGTTTCCATCCGTTATGGTTGAATACATAAAAGACATCATCCCCCACCTGTTTCCATTCGTCCGTAATATATTTTAATTCCGGATACCGTTTGCTGAAATAGTCGTGGGCATATATCAAGGACATTGCACAAAACATGGTATGGTTATGAGAAGGCAAATCTTTTTGCCGGCTGATATTTCTTGCATAACCTACACCTTCTTTGCTTTGAGCCCAATCAAAAACACATTTCTCAATAGATAACCTGACATCATCGGGAATCATCCCCGAAAGTTCCAACAAGCGCCAAATCTCAATGTGTGCCGTCATATACAAGTGGGTGGCTTTGATGAGAAAAGAATTTTCCTTAGAGATCTCCACCATTTTATGCCAACCTTCAAAGTAGGTTTCCATAATTTTTAAGTCTCCGGTGACATAAGCCAATAATCCGGTGACATGCCATTGTGAAGTATGAATTGAAGGGACAAGATCGATTTTTTCAGGAACTTTTGCATGTCGTACATCCTTTAAATAGCTTTCACTATAGGGTAACTCCTCATACTCAACCTCATTCATATAGGGTAAAGGATTATCAGTTTTACGGATAAAGGCTTGTACTCCTTTTTCCAATCCGGCATCATCCGAATAACCGATATGCAACACATTATATCCTGTAGCAAAAGGATCCGTCAGCGTGCGAATATTATACCCTCCCCGTCCCGGATAACTCAAATCAGTCATGCACAAATATTTGTAATACATATATTCCACACACTTGCTGTTTGAAAGGTTCCCTAGAACGATAGCAGGCTGCCCACAAGATATTAAAATGTCACGGGTGGGGTCTTCAAGCACCTTGGCATTCAACCCTTTGCTGTGGAATTTTTCTTCAATGATCCTTGCAGCGGATAATCCTAGCCGGTGGGAAGGAGCTATAATAAGAACTCCTTTTTCCGGTATCGCTGTCTCCCTACATATGCTTTTTCCATATAACCGCTTCGTCTCATCATGTAATATGAACTGTGTCATTTTGTCACCTCTTCAATTAATATATGATTGAATAAACCGTATCCCCGCATACAAGGAGAATTTCACCTTGCACCGAAACACAATAATCCACGTTTTGCGGCAAATTGCCTTGGGCGATGAGTTTCCCTTCATTGGATATAACGGAAACTTTTCCGCTTTCACATAGTACAATCGTATGATCCTGCTTTCTATACAGCTCTTTCACATTGTCTTCCACATACACATTCCATTTTTCTTTCCCTTTTGTGTCGAAGGCCATGACAGAACCTTTTGATGTGCCGGCATAAAATTCAGTGAAATCCTCATTCATTTCAACTGATTTTACAATACCTCCTAACCTTTTTTCCATATGAGTTTTTACAGAATCCTGTTCTATACACAACACTTTGAAATTCTCTTGATATTTCATACCAATGACCAAGATTAGTTTTTGATCTTTAAATGCGAAATGATACGATTGAATGGTGTTTAACCAGAAACCGGTTCGTAAATCTTTTTTAGAAACACCGTCAATTGTATTTACATAAAACATGCCGTATGCCGAATCGACTTTGCCGGCTGCAATCACTTCCGGTTCCCCGTCTAAATCTATATCAACCCAATCGATCATGTCAGGAACCGTAGCACGTATATTAAAATATCGAATGTATTCTCCCTTGGTGTTATATACCCTGATTTGGTTATCTCCTGCTCCGGTGAGAATAAACGACCCTTTTTTGGTTTCTACATACCTGATACTGATGATTTGCGGGTGAGCCAATTCCCAGCTGTCAAGCATGGTAGGAATTCTTTTTGATTGGGTATCCCACACCGGTTGACCTTGATGGTCTACGGCCGACAGTTTGTTATGGCCATGACCAATGACAAGCAACCTTTCCGGCTTGATATATTCCATTACATGGATCTCCCCTTGCAAGGATGCTTCCCATATGACCTTCCCCTTACAGATCCATGCAACCTTTCCGCCTTCTAAAGCACAAGCCAAGCAGTTGTCTTGCGTCATAACCACAGACTTAATTTTCTTGTTCAAGGAGAATTCTTCCTTAAACTTCACGCTTTCAACTACCTTTGCAGGAACCTTTTCTTTCGGAGAAGCCTTACCCGTGTGGGTAACCGGCAAGCTGTGTACTTTTCCGGAAATTGATAACGTCAATGTATTTCCTTCCATTTTGGGTATGAGTAATTCTTCTCCTTCTTTGGCAGGATGAACGATATGAGTAAAAGACAATGTATCTCCTTTTCTCATAAAGGAAGAAGACTTTGAAGTGATGACCGAGACCGCTACATCCTTGTCATGGTATCTGGATTCCCACATGGTGTTTGCATTTGCAGGGTCAGCTCCGGTATTAGCCGCATCCTTGTCATACATACCACCATGATCAAACAACCTTGTTCCGTAAGGAATCTCCTCAACAGCCATACTGATATCATGGCTGCCGTATCCGGATAGCCGAAACTCATAGGTGCTCCCCTCACGGTTGGTTCGAACTGCTTTTACAGTATTCCCTGACAATTTCACTTTCGAAGGTGTCCTCCAATGTACATTGATGACAAATTCTCCTTCTTGGTTGCATATGACCGTGTCATGGAAAACAGTACCTATGCCTTTGATCAAATAAACTTCTCGAACCCAATCCGTCCCGTTATAATCCTTCAAGCGCATACGTAAGTAATATCGGTTTTCATCCAAGGATTTTTGCTCTTCCATCAAGGTATAACCCGGGACATCAGAAGCATAGCCGTCTTTGGCAATGGTGACAACCGTACAGTTTTCCGGCTCCGGCCAACGATAGTTATTTTCTTCTACCAACCAAACAATTCCTTTGCTCGTGTAATCCAAAACACCCATGGCATCGCTGTACGCATGAACACCGTTACTGCCAAGGCCGTCAATTAAAAAAAAATCATCACGGAGTTCATCCCAACCGGTTCGTATGGAAACTTTATCAAAACAATCTTCGTAAGATCCGGCCGGTGGAGTCGTATTGAAACGTTTGGCTACCCCCGGATTCTTTTGCCATACGTCATAGGTGTATTGATCTAATAAAATCCGTGAGACGACGGAAGTGTCCGGCACTCTAGATACCACTCCGGAGTCAAATTGCCGTTGCAATCTAAAATCACGCTCATGATCCATACCTCTGAGTTCAGGATTCAGCTCCTTGAATCGCTCAAACAACCACTTCATTTCACCGTCTTTTGTGTAATGAGCTAAAACAGAGGATACAAATGCAGGATACGGACTTTTGACAGAGCCGTCTCCATAGGATGGGACCATGCCGTTTTGACCCATGATCGCCTTGAGCCATTTGGCAACTTCTTTAGCTGAAGTATTTAAGAAACGATGTTCTTCCTCAAAAATTGAATAACTGAATACCAAGTGTAGTGTCACTTGGTTGGAATAGTGGGAGTCATCGCAATAGGGTTTCCAGCCCTTGTTGTTAAATGTATAAAAAACATTGTCCGCAATCTCTTTCCATTCCTTAACAAAGGACAATTCCGGATACCGTTTGATAAAATAGTCGTGAATATAGGTTAAAGACAAGGCACAGAACATAGTGTGATTATGAGAAGGTAAATCCTTTTGCTTACTAAGATCCCTTGCATACTCCACCCCCTCCCGGCTTTGAGCCCAATCTAAGATGCACTTTTCGATCAACAACCTGATATCATCGGGAATCATTCCTGAAAATTCCAACAAACGCCAAATTTCTATCTGGTTCGCCATAAAAAGATGGGTTCCCTTCACCAGGTAAGGATTTTCTTTTGATATTTCAACCATTTTGCGCCAACCGTCAAGGTAGGTTTCCAAATGTTTTAAGTCACCGGTCACATAGGACAATAAACCGGTAAAGCGCCAGAAGGAAGTATGGATGGAGGGAACAAGATCGAGCATATGGGGTACTTTTGCCCGGCTGATTTCTTGCATATATTTTTCAGTAAAAAGTAGCTTTTTGTACCACACCTCGTTGATATACGGCAGGGGATTACAGATCTTATTTACAAAAGCTTGAATTCCTTTTTCCAATCCTACATCGTCTGAATACCCGATATGTACAACATTATGACTTGTGGCAAAAGGATCAATCAACGTCCGAATGTTATATCCTTCCTCACCGGGATAGCTCAAGTCAGTCATACACAAATATTTATAATACATATACTCTACGCACTTACTGTTTGATAAGTTCCCTAGAACTACAACAGGTTGCTCACTTGATACTAAAATGTCTCGTGAGGGATTTTTCAATATTCTCCCCTTCATACCCATGGAATTAAACTTTTCCATAATCAATTTTGCCGCAGATAATCCGGCTTGATGTTCGGGAGCAACAATGAGTATCCCTTTTTCGGGTATGACGGTATCTCTACAAATGTTCTTACCATAAACCCGCGTAGTGCCTTCTGTCGACTCATGTAATATGTACTGTGTCATTTTGCCACCTCTTCATTAATGTAAAAAGCGTCTTCTAGTGCTCTAAACCATATAAGCACAATGTTATGACGATTATAGCATGCAAAGAACATTGAGAAATTAATAATTGTATAAATATATTGGACCATTGTTCAATGATCGATCAGATAAAACACAAAAACCGGTTTGCACCGGTTTTTGTGTCTCGTATAACATCAAATATTAGTCCTTGATCGTAAACTTCTCTCCCGGATCATATTCGATAAACTTAGGATTGTTATAGTACTTATCGATCATGGTCTGCAATCCATTGGCATACAGCTGATCAATGTATTCTGTCCATTCTGTATTAAAGTTCGCTATTTCACCATTTAATGCCCTGTTCTTAAAGTTGTTGATGATGGGATTTAACTGCGCATTGTGCTCTGCATTATCCTTAACGAACTCTGCATACAACTCTCTTCCCATGTAAGCTTCAGATGTGTGCTTTACAGGATTCAAAGCATACTTTACGAGCAAATTGTTTACATGCATGTACGGGGTGTAAGCCCAGTATCCATTCTCAACAGCATTGTCAATTTGAAATTGCACAGTTGACGGTGAGTATCGCAAAGCGAATACTGATAGATTACCTCTGTATTCTTCCGCTAATTCAGTAGTGGGGGTAGCGATTCTTGAGCTTTTATATGGCTCTCCTGCCCATTTCCAATGGATGCCTTCGATACCTGAGTTGTATCTGATTCGACTATCTACACTGTGGAAATTAGTGTACTGTAGAATTCTACAGATTCTTTCCAACTTTGCATCACTTACCTCCGCGCTAATCATTTGGACTCTCCATTTGCCTACTCCATAGGGATCAATTTGATAAGTTGCATCAACAGATTTTCCTTCAGGTCCTCGGAACATTGGTCCAATGACAAATCGTGCATCCTCATTACCATTTAACAAAATACTCTGTGGAGGGAATATTCTGTATGCATCACTGTTTAGTGCCAAATACCCGCTGCCGTTTACACAGTAAACACCATATTTGTTCGTGGCGGCCATTGCATTGTATTCCGGCTGCCAAGCTTCCTTACCGGGTCGTTTAACCATATATCCTTTGGTCAAACTATCCGACACCCACTGTAAATAGTCTCGATATGGTGTATATGCATACTTTGGAACAATATCGCCGGTAACCGGATCTTCGTAACGATAATTCGCATCATGGACGAATCCAAACAAACCTTCCTGGGTCATATTGGTCCATGCAGATTCTTGAACATACAACATACCATATGTATCGTCAACTCCATTACCATCCGGGTCGTCTTCTGTGAATGCTCTTAAGATCTCATTCATGTCCTCGAAGGGTATGTTACCTTCTGTGAAGAAAATGTTATCATTGAATTTTTCATAACCTTCTACCGTCATCTTAACCGGAACTAACGCACTCTCATCAAAGCCGTAACCTACATTCTCCAGCCAATCCAGATTGACACAGGTCGCATCATAGAAATATTGACAGGCAGCTACACTGTTTTGTGTAAAGCCTAGATATTCATCCGTTGTTCCTGGAACCAAATTATATGTGAACCCAATGGGAATCCTCTCCATAGCTTCAACAAATCCCGGAATCCAATCTTTCATTTGCTGGAGAGTAATGGAGCGGATCATGCCTTCTTCATATAAATTGACCGGCTCTCTTGGGGCACCGGGCATATAAGAAAAATCCGGCATGTCACCGGCTGCAACTAGAGCCGCCATTCTTTCAGTGTTTCTCCCATCTTCAGCCCAGACTTGCAAATCAACATTGAACATCTCTTCCAACTCAAGTTCGTCCCATCTGCCTTCTCTCCAGTCGGCATTCAGTTGATCCAACCAAGAAATCTCAAAGAACTCTTCAAAAGGGTTTTCCTCAATTTCTGCTGTCGTAGTTCCCGTTGTTGTGCTTGCTTTGGTTGTCCCTGCAGATGTCGTCACACCCCCCGGTTGTTCTTCGCCACTACTCGTACATGCGACAAATGACAAAGAAATACACAACACCAATAATACACTTAAAAACTTTTTCATTTGATACCTCCAATATATTGTAATGATAAATGAATACACTATTTAATTTTTGATATAGTAAGTAACCAAAGCACCTATGCTATGTGTTTGCATAGATACAGTATTTTTGAATGTCGTTTCCGAGTCAGGTTAACAGCATTAAATCGGCGTTTTCAAGCGTAGAAAGAAAATATTGTCGAAAAATGGCGCTGGTAT
>CALCRE010000067.1 GCA_937894465.1 uncultured Clostridia bacterium | reverse complement strand
TGAACCCCTCACACCGCTAATGCGAAACAGGGGTTCCGTTGAAGCGAAATATGCATTGGCACAGAAAACATATTAAAAAAGGTCTTGTAAAGTGACGAAAAGCCTGATATATCAGGCTTTTCGGACAAATTGTTGGCGGAGAAGGAGGGATTCGAACCCTCGAGACGCTTTCACGTCTACACGATTTCCAGAAGTACTGTACTTTTATCTTATGACCAGTATTTTTCTCAATCAGATTGATAGTGGTGTCTAGTTTCCAGAATGACTGAAAGTGGTTGTCTTTTTTCGTTTACAACGGAGGCAGATTGTAGTCCAAAAGAAAATTATTCTTTTAAAAGCATTATTTGACAACATACTGATAAGTTCTAGAAATTCGAAAATCTTGATAACTTGGCTATATCATGTAACAAACTTTCAAAATTGTCTTCATCCCAGAATCTCGGATGCATGTAACCATGAACTACATTATTTCGATTGCTTCCCAGATCTTCAGGTTCTGAAGATTTAAAATAATCCTTTGTTTTCTCAAGAAGCTTTGTGTATTCTGTATTATCACTGTTTTCGGTAATAGCGAGTTCTATTAGTGCTATACCAACTTTGCGCCTCTTAGGTTGACCGGAATTATCAAGCAACATGATCCCATATTCTGATGTTGTGGATCTTATTAATTCTTCCAGATATGTGTATGCAAATGGAGTTAGAACAGAGTAGGAATTAGGAAACGCTCGATATACATCGCGAACCACACCCCAGTCCGGTAACCAATTCCAAAAGTGTGCATGATCCATTATTTCATTAAAAACATCATCAATACTCATCTGACACCTCATGATATAAATTAGTCATTAGAATCCTGTTTATGCCGACACATCTTGCGTCGATAAAATGAAAGTAGGGTTTATAGCTTCTGCGATTGCGTACTGTGATGTTACGTATCAGTCATTATAAATATTTTTAATAACTGTAGAACAGCTCTTCTTATACCTACGTTTCATACATTAAGACCTATAATTTTTTTCATAGATCCGTCTTCAAAATGTAACAATCTAATTCCAAGTTCATCAAGAAGGGTAATACTGGATTCCTCTGGTCTATAAGGTAGCAAAATCGCTAAATCAACATCTTCCCTTTTATAGCAATACTTATTACATAGAGTCATTTTATAATCAAATAATTGTCCAATAGCAAGCCTTACGGAACCTTTGTCTGTGTCAGACTTTACTTCGATCAGTAAATATTTATCATGTATTCTAATAAGGCAGTCATAAAGGCAATCTTGTTTTGCCCCCTCAAGTGCCTCTATTCCTAGTTTGTTAAATGATTGAAAAAGCTTATTGGTCATCTTGTTATGTGTCCTTTTGGAGGGAATCTCTATCTGCTTCGATATAGACATGACATCATGTTCATCCTTTAATTCCAAAAGTTTATTGCTAACATTAGCTACTACAGCAGTATCCCTTTGTTCAAAAATGGCAAAACCAATAATTGATTCTAACTTGTCAATGTCTAATTTTTGTATAGACAACTGATCACTTGGCTTAATAATACTATTTTTTACTGCTTGAAGACTTATCCGTCCATTTGTGTATGTAAAAATATCAAAATACGCCTCATAATTTGTGCAGCTGTCCTCACTTTTTAGAGGATGATCACATTCGTGCTTGCATATTGAACAGCGATAAACTGGATTTTTTGTTTTCCTACGTTTTAGTTTTGTACTATCACAATTTGGGCAACGATAAAAGACTCTCTCACCGATACTTTCTTTAATATCTTTTATCCGTGCAAATCCTATAATAGTTTCTTTATTTCGAAGAAAGATAATATCATTTCTTTGCACCTGCTTAAAATTAGGTACATTATTGTTGTACCGATATACATTCTCAATATCGTCTTCATAACCTTCGTGTCCAAAATAATTAGTTTGTTCACTTACGGTATAAAAAACCCAATAATCCATATCTTTCTCCTGATGTAGATTTTAATAATTCACTCTAATGTGTCAACTACACTTTAATATTGACATCCGGATCATCCTGTGCAAGTAATCTCCATATTAATAATAGACATGTGTTAATGTCTGGCTGTATAATCGGCCTTTAAAAAGATTTTGTAATCGTTCACTTTGATTTCATATTTCCTTAGCATTTTTTCTACAACATTTCTTATTTGATTAGCACTCATATTTGTCATGACATATACATTGGTATCCTTAATTTTTTTTGGGGATCTTATGCCTGTACTTTCTGTACAAAAGTAAGGTAATTTCTTCCCTCGCATAGATTTATCATTAACAAAGGTAAGGAACTTATTAGGATCCTTTTCTGCTAATACTTCACATGTCTTCACAAACATCTCCTTCCAGTCCTTTACCTCATGACGAATTTCGAAAATTTCAAACCCTGCAGGTCTTTTGTGAGTATAATCATTATAAAGAGTATACGGGATGTTCTGATCTACACGGAGTGACTCATAGTCCGGAAGCTCTTTTGATTCGTCGTCCATGTTTTCTTTATTGATGACTTCTTCAACTTCATCATCCAACTGCAATAAATTTATGTATTCATCGAGTTTATTCTGAATAGTATCAATGTGTATCACAACTTCCTGCATTTTGTTTGCACTTACGAAATCTCGTTTATCAAATGCAGTACTATAAGCACTTCTAATGCTTTCGACACTACCGGCAATGCTTTGAAAAAGAAGCTCTAGGCACTCTTGTATATCAAGAGCATCCTTTGGAAAATCCTTTTTTAAAAACTCAATAACTTTTTCCATGGGTATCCTCCTTATTTTGCTTCATTCTGACACATCAGCTTAGTCTGTTCCATTACGGTATCCACTGCCTTAGCTGTCTTATCGGGTGGATATCCATATTTCTTTAGTAAGCGTTTGATAATCATTTTCATTTTTGCTTGAACACTTTCACGGATTGCCCAATCTACACTTATGTTATTCTTTATAGATTGTGTAAGATCTCTTGCTATTTGTTTTAAAATATCTTCTCCCATAAGCTCTCTTGCTGATTCGTTATCTGCCAGAGCATCATAAAAAGCTAATTCATCCGGAGTAAGCCCTGAACTTTCTCCTCTTCTTTCAGCTTTACTGATTTCCTTAGCTAATCCTATAAGCTCCATGATGACCTGAGTAGTTTCAATGGCTCTGTTTTGATACTTTCTAATTGATTTGTCCAATAACTCGGAAAACTTCTTTGAAAGTACGAGATTCTTTCTTGAAAATGTTTTTATACCGCCTTCGATCAATCTGTTTAGTAATTCTACAGCTAAGTTTTTCTGTTTCATCCCCTTCACTTCTTCAAGAAATTCATCTGAGAGTATAGCGATATTCGGTTTAGATAGCCCAACTGAGTCAAGAATATCAATGACTTCATTGGAAGAAATGGATTTGGATATCAATTGATTTATCTCGCTGTCGAGTTGAGCGGTTGTTTTTTTCTTCCCATCATCAGTCATCATCTTCACAAGACTGGATTTAACAGCTTTATGGAATCCTACTTCCTCATTGAGCGATATAGCAGTATCGGTTGTTGCGCATAAGGAATATGCTTTTGTAAGTTCTGTCACAAGCTTAATATAATCATTCTTTCTCTCTTCTCGAAGTCCGATGACAAAATCCATGGTTTCTGCGATGGCTTGCATTCTTGCACTTGATTTGCCAGTGAAGAACTTACTGTAATCATGATCATGTAAAAGTTCTTTTATGAGGTCATATTTTTCAAGAAGAACTTGAACGGCTACTTCCGTATCAACACCTGTAGTCTTTTTATCATTTTCCGTATATTGTTTTAGAGCGTCTCTCAAACTTTCGGCTATACCGATGTAATCTACAACAAGACCACCTTGTTTGTCTTTAAATACGCGATTAACTCTTGCGATTGCCTGCATTAGATTATGTCCCTTCATCGGTTTATCAATATACATAGTATGTAAGCTAGGAACATCAAAACCGGTAAGCCACATATCACGAACAATAACCAATTTTAATTCATCTTCGGTATCCTTCATTCTCTTTGCTAAAGTTTCTCTAGTTGCTTTTGTTCCGATAAAAGGTTGCCAAGCTACCGGATCGGAAGAACTACCGGTCATAACAACTTTGATTTTTCCACTCATCAAATCATCACTATGCCAATCAGGACGTAAAGCTACGATTTCTCGATATAAATCTACTGCAATTCTTCTGCTCATAGCAACGAACATTGCCTTACCGCCTTCGTATTCTTGTGCTTGATCTCTTTTTTCAAAGTGTGTTACGACATCCAAGGCGATTTGTTTTATTCTTTGCTCTGTACCGACAATTGCTTCAAGTCTAGCCCACTTGTTTTTAAGTTTTTCTTTTTGGCTCAGTTCTTGGTATTCTGTTATTTCTTCATATTCGGTATCTATCTGTGGTTTCAATTCTTCAGGTAATTCTAGTTTAGCAAGTCTACTTTCGTAAAAAATCTTAACAGTGGTTCCATCCTCTACAGATCTAGTCATATCATAAACATCAATGTAATCGCCAAAAACCGCTCTTGTGTTTTTATCAGTCAACTCAACAGGCGTTCCGGTAAAACCTATATATGAGGCGTTTGGTAAACTGTCTCTCATATACTTTGCATAGCCATATTTTATATCTGCTTCGTCTTTATCTTTTACAACTTCTGCAGCAAATCCATATTGGCTACGATGTGCTTCATCTGCTATAACAATAACATTTTTCCTGCGTGTTAAGACGTTACTATTATAATCAGCACGGATTTCAGCTGCGTTATCATAGTAATTGTCATCTTCTTGTGATTCGAAATCCGGCATGAATTTCTGTATTGTTGTAAAAATAATACCACCACTGGTACGATTATTTAGCAATTCTCTAAGGTTAGTTCTGTCTGTGGCTTGTACCGGTTCACTCCTTACAATATCTTTACTTTTCATGAATGTTCCGAAGAGTTGATCATCCAAGTCATTTCTATCAGTAATAATAACTATGGTAGGATTTTCAAAAGCTTCGTTTATAATGAGCTTTCCAGCGTAGAATACCATGGTCAGACTCTTTCCGCTTCCCTGTGTATGCCAAATGACACCAATTCTCCGATCGCCTTTTTCACCGGCTGCTCTTTCGGTACTATCTATCGCTTTATTTACAGCATGATATTGGTGATAACCTGAAAGGATTTTTATAATATCTTTTCCATCACTTTGAAACAGAACGAAATGTCTTATTATATCGAGGAAACATCTATGTTGGAACATTCCTTTTATCAATACTTCCAATTGCGGGATCGATATCGGCTCAATATTTTCTCCATCAATTGTACGCCAAGTCATGAATCTACCTTCATCCGATGTCAACGTACCTGCCTTAGCATTTATACCATCACTTATGACTAAAAAGGAATTATAGATAAACAAAGTAGGAATGGTCTTTTTATATGTTTGTAGTTGATTATAAGCATCGCTGATATCTACATTTTCATCGGTGGGATTTTTCAGTTCAATAACAACTAAGGGGATCCCATTTACAAATACAACAAGATCCGGTCGTTTTTCTATACCATGTTCAATGATTGTAAATTGATTGGCAACCATAAAATCATTGTTATAGGGCTCATTAAAATCAAATACATATACCTTTTCCGTTCGGTAACTAGCATCTTTCTGCCGTACCTGCACATCAATACCATCCGTAATCATTTTTTGAAATGTTTTATTGTTGATGATAAGGCTAGGACTTTGGGGAACGGAAATTTGTCTGAAAGCCTCTTTTAGAGCATCGTTAGGCATCTTTGGGTTAATTCTAGATAAAGCATCAATAAGTCTATCATTTAAGATAACATCATCATAGCTCTCTCTCTCGGAGTATTCTCCTTCGGGTGAAATATCCGGCCCGAAGACTTTTTCGTACCCGAGCTCTTCTAACCATTCAAGGGTTGCCTCTTCTAGGTGCGATTCATAGAAACGACTCTTACTCAAATTCATCCTCCTCTCCGGTTTCTTTGTCAAAGCATTTCATAAAGTTTACATTGACGAAAAAACCATCACCTTCTCGTTCTGTAGCACCATAACATATGAAATTATGCTCGCTACCATAACGAACGACATTAATTCTTCGATTTCCCCCAGGAGTAGACTTTTGAAGGCATCTCACCGCATTTTCATATTCAATGATTGCAATTTTTGTATCGGAAAGGCCTTTATTAGATAGGACAAGTGCTATGTAATTTTTACATGTTTCCTGAACAAATTCGTTCTCTAATTTTCTAATATCAGTGTCGGTAAAATTTACAGTCCAGCTTGTTTTTTTTCTTTCTCTTACTTTAGCAATTCTTGAATCACCGGTATACTTGATATAGATGTTAAAATCCCCCAAGTTTGTAGCGATACTCAACCTTCGACTATCATTTGTTTCATCAAATAGAGCAGGAGCACCTTTTGCAGAACCAAGTAGCGATGTTATAAATGCACCTGCATAATAATCCATTTTGCTTATTCTTCTCATCACAACCTCCTTATCTAATATGGAACCCGAATCTCACCGGACATAAGCTTTGGAAGCAAGGTGTCTCTTATAGTTACTAGCTTCTCCGCCTCGGCACCGTTTTGATAGATGGCATTAATTATCGTATCAAATACTTTTTTATAGTTAAGCATTTCTTGATCTGTTGGGATGACAATTGCATATGAGCTAAATAAATTGCTCGTGTCTAGATTTTTAATACCTGTAGTTCCATTTTCAAAAGAAAATAAAATGTCTCTTTTATATAAGTATTGAAGCAATGAATATACATATGTAGAATAATGTACTTTCTTCATTGATAATGCTCTGCAAAAATTTGTACAAATTATAGGTCTGTCTATAATGCTCGTCAATCCTTGGGTAATTAAAGCTGTTCTACCTGTCGATTGAGTGGGACTTCCGCCTGATATCTCTATTATTATTTGACCTTCCGAGAGTCTTTTCGTTTCTAAATTCTTTTTTAAAATATACCTTGTTGGAGGCTTTCCTTTTTTCCCTAAAGCAATCTCTGGTATATCTGCACCTCTGATACACAGAACTTCTTCAATATAGTTTCCTTGTGGCTCATCTTTTCCCCAATCACCACTTAAGGTATCGGATAATAGTTCACTTATTGTTCCGACATTCCATCCCTTGGGAATCATCCCCAATTCGCTATCTTCAAACTCTCCATCTTGAAAGGGTTCGAAGTCTACAAACCAGCATTTAAAGATTGCCTGTGCTATTTCTTCAAGGTTCTTATTTATGCGGTTGTTGAGTTCTATTTTGTCATCTAGGCAGGAGAGTGCAGCTGCGATAGCCTTTTGTTCTATTATATCTGGAATAAGTACCGTAAATTTTTTAAGAACTGAACCAGATACCTCCATAAATGTTGTCCCACTCGCTACAGACTCAATATCTTTTTTACGATACATTAATAAATAGTATAAAAACATTGAGTCAGAAATACCGGGTTTGGGAATTATACTTTTAAATCCTTGATTTGTACACACTTCTTTACCCGCTATGGCTATATAACCAATGGGTGCTCTAGAAGAAAATAGAACCGTATTTCTTGGTAATAACTTAGCGCTAGAACCAGCTAGCCCTTCTTCTGTTATCATTCTATCACCTTTATAAATATATCTGTCAGTATAATTAGCTAAATCTTTAGGGGTTATCCAAGAAATATCTCCACCATAATAGGCTTCTTGTTTAGTAGAGGGTGTACCTCCGCCTACTATTTCGCCGATATCTTCTAGTTTTACTTCCCTCCACTTACTAAAAGCCATAACCAATCGCCCCCAATCTCTCTTTTATTTCTTCTTCCAGTTGGTGGGACTCTTCAAACATCTCGGTAAGCTCTCCTGTAAGTCTTGTCATTTTGTCATTAAAAGGTTCTCCATTATCTTCTGATTCTTCAATACCTACATATCTGCCAGGGGTTAGGATATAATCATTTTCTCTGACTTCTTCTATGTTCGCTGATTTACAGAGACCTTGAACATCCTCATATTCTTCTTTGCCATCACGCCAATTATGGTAGGTGTCATATATTTGATGTATTTCTTCATCCGTTAATTCCCTGTGCCTGCGTGTTACCATATATCCCATTTTACGAGCATCAATAAAGAGAATTTTATCCTTCCTGTCATCCCTCTTCTTTGAAATAAACCAAAGGCAAACTGGAATGGTAACGTTGTAGAATAAATTTGGAGGCATTGTTACAATACAATCAACAAGGTTTGATTCTATAATGTTTTTCCTAATTTCGGCTTCTGCCTTTGTTGCGGTACTCATGGATCCGTTTGCCATGACGAAGCCAGCAACACCCTTAGGGGAAAGCTTGCTGATGATATGTTCTATCCAAGCATAGTTAGCGTTATTTTTTGGTGGAATACCGTATTTCCAACGAGCATCATCTTGAATTAATGTGTAGTCACTAACATTAAATGGTGGATTGGCTAGAACAAAATCGGCTCTTAGGTTTTTATGTAGATCATTACCAAAAGTATCGGCATCTCTTTCACCTAAATTTCCATCAATACCTCTAATGGCAAGATTCATCTTACACAGTCTCCAAGTCGTTGCTGTGTATTCCTGTCCAAAAATATGAATATCATCTTTTCTTCCTTGGTGTTCTTCAACAAACCTCTGTGATTGAACAAACATACCACCGGATCCGCAGCAAGGGTCATATACTCTGCCTTTATATGGTTCAATCATGCCTACAAGCAGCTTGACGATGCTAGGAGGAGTGTAAAATTCTCCTTCGCTAGAACCGAATTTTCCTAGAAAATATTCATATACCCGCCCTAGTATATCTTGAGCTTTTGATTCTTTGCTTCCTAGGTTAAAAGAAAACAAGTCAATCAATTCACCGAGTTTTGTCTTGTCAAGTTCCGGTCGAGCATAGTTCTTTGGTAATACACCTCTGAGATTTCTGTTTTCTCTTTCTATAGCAATCATAGCATCATCGATAATCTGGCCAATGGTGACTTGCTTTGCATTTTTCTTAATGAATTCCCACCTTGCACTTGGTGGAACAAAAAATACGTTGTCAGCAAGGTAAGCGTCTCTGTCTTCCTCAAAGCCTTCACCTTCAGCAACCAGCTCATTGTATTTATCTTCAAAACTATCCGAAATGTATTTTAAGAATATAAGACCAAGTATTACCGACTTATAATCAGAGGGTTGAATATTACCTCTCAGTTTATCTGCCATCTCCCATAATTTATTTTCAAATTCCAAGTTAACTGCCATATCTAGACCCTCCTCATAATAATTCGTCATAAAGATTATCTTTTATGTCCATCCATCGATTTTCAGCCTTTTTAACTGCCTCTTTATATATTTCAAATTCCTCATTGTATTGATTAATCAATTCTAGTTGCTTGTTTATCGAAAGCAATGGAATTTCCATTTCCATGATGTCGGAATAGTTGATATTCATAATTGTTGTGCCACGCTGAAAGCTTTTTATAATAGCCAAACCTACAGGACTTTCAAAAAAGATCTTTATATATTCACCTTTGATTTTATCCTTAGGCCGGATTACAATCAAGTTTGCTGAGGCAATGGTCGTCTTGTCCTGAGTTTTAAATACTGCTGATTTTATTGCTGTACCTCTACTGGATAGAACCACATCTCCTGTTATAAGTTCATAACGCTTTACTTTCCTTTCTTCCTCATTGATGGTATCCAATTCCCGATAATCTATCTCTCCATTTTCAATGTTTGATATATTAAGCACCGAGATATCTCCTAAAGATGTATCTTTCTTTAATATAGACTTACCTCTAAACACCTCCGCTATGTCTTTCAACTTCGCTTTTTGGTGGATTGAGTTTTTAAAAAGCTGTATATTCTCATCATCTTCCGATAATAAAAGCTCAATACGCCAATCATCATGGGATAAAAATTCTTTGGTTGATATTGACTTCAAATCATTTATCTCAATGTTTTTCTTTCCTATTTCAAATGTACCCATATCTACCTTATCTTTTTTCTCAGTAGAAATAGAAAACAGATAGGTCTTTATTGCGATCGATGGTCTAAATGTTCCTTCGGGTAAAATAAAGATACTTTCAACATTAAAGTTCTCTATAATATATGAACGTAATTTCTCATATCCCATCCCTGCAAAAGTTAGTTTTGCCGGTACGATAATGTCCATAGTGCCTGTGTTATTCAGGTGATGCAGCATGTTTTCTAATGCTATACCGTCACTTTCCTTCGTTAAATATTCTCTGCTAAGTTCCTCAGGCTTTTGACCAAAGACTGGGAGTGTAGAAATATAATCAAAATATTCATCGGTTAAACATTCTGTGTATATGGATTCAAACAGGATTCGGATGTTCTCATATTCTCTAAATTCCAACTGTAGAAGAATATACATAGGTTTATATTGTGTAGTTAAGGTTATATCAATTTCAGGATATTGTTTGACCAGATTTCTAAGTCCTACCAAATGCTTTTCAGCTTCTGTTATTAGAACACTATCTGGTTTAAGTTTTTTTATTCTGTCATTAATATATCGGATAAGATATATTGGCGAAAGAATCGTTCCTGTACGATCATCCCTATAAATCTCCAATGTAAAATCTATAAGATCAATATCCCTTAAGGCTTCAAAGATAGATATAAAATCGGCTCGATCAGCAGGGAAAAAGCCCAGATCATCTTCAGTGGTTTTCTTCATGAGCTGAAAAAACTTCTCCTTATCTAATAGGATACTTGAGTTATTTTCTATCTTCTTCAACATCATTTTTACACGAAGCATTTCCTTAAGTATCTGCTCACGATTCGTAATTTGTCTTTGATATAGGGTATTTAATGCTGTTTCAATGCTGGTGTTCACTTCAGATTTTATTTCCTCTTTTACTTAATCGATAACGCTATAATACATTCATAACTTTAGTATGTCAATACTAAAGTTATGAATTGCGAAATTATTTATGCTTATATTATTATTGACAGTTCTAACGACAGCAAAACCGTCTATCTCATTAACCAAGAGGATAAACAAACGCAATTTTGAAAAATACAGGTGGCAATACTCTTCTCGCCTTGCTAGCCCTATTTCTGATTAGTGGGTTAGATTACATTGGAATTTTCCAAGAACTCTTTGCGTGCATATATTGGGCATCCTCTGATTTTGATGTATAAAAACTTGCATTTTCGTGGTAAACAACTTGTGAAGTTAGCATTTCATGGTATTCACCAAGCCTACTAATTTGTGTTAGGTCATTTATAAGTGATTTGTACACGGCATTAAAGCCCTTTTGCGGGATTAAGTCTTTTACTCTATCCAATGACTTAATTTTTGCTGAATAGTTTGGAAATGTAGGTAAAACGCCGGGCAAAAAGGTTGCTCCCAAATTATATGCCGTAATCACAGGCGACAAAGACAGACCTTGTGATGTTTTAACATAGTACTTAGCATTAATGCGTTCCATTAGCTTTTCGACGTGCTGTTTTAATTTGTTTGCTTCCATGGTAGCTTTTTGTGCCCTGTCTTTAGCAAATAGTTGTTCAATTTCTGACAAGCATCTTCTTGCTTCAATGAAATCGCCCTCATTTTTCATGTGAAATGCAGCATTGATTGCTTCTTTTGGGCTACCAGCTTTATTCGTGAGAATGATGGAGAACATCGGTAACGGATATTTTGTAATTAGAGGTTGCGTTATCGCAAAGATTGATCGAACTGATTCTTCTACAGATGCATTTAGTGCTGAAATAAGTATTCTGTATTGCTCGTTACTTTGCGGAAATAAGCGGGATAAGAAATTTATTTGGAAAGCATTTCTTATTGGATGTAGTATTAAGGTGCCGCCGGTTTCTTTTGCTACAAGCGTGTAGAAGATTGTCCGATATGCTAACCAGCTTAAATTTGCCATGAGAAGCTCAGTCTGCTTGCCAATATAGGCTTCTTGACTACTGCCCTCTTTGTCTTGAACAGTATATTCTTGAGTTATTGGAGTACCTTTCGAGTCGAGAATAATGAATTTTTTATTTGACCGCTTAGCAAAATTATCGTTTATCTCACTAAATATCATTTGATTTAGTTTACTATATTTTTCTATATCAATATCAGTTCTTGAATTAGTTAACATTTTTTGCGTCAAATAGTATACGCTTGATGACATGTCCCAAGTAAAGATGTTATGCATTTTTAAAAGTTCAAAAAAAGGATTAAAATTTGAGTCAGTAAACACGCCACCTTGGATTTGAGGAATTACATCGTCTGAGAATTTTGTAGTCTCTTTCAATAGCGCTTCATAACTTTTATCATCAATATCCAGTTGTCCTAAATAACCAAAATAACAACTTCGTTGATCCTTGTACTCAGCTTTATAATCGTTTACATAGTAAACTTCATCGAAAAACAGTATTGATTGAATAAGTGTTTCAAAGGCCAATATATCACCATCTATTGCATGCTTATTATAAATGGGAATATCACCTAACAAACGCTGGACTGCTGTTAACGTTGCATTATCAACAATAGCATATCTCATTTCTATCCCTCGATTATCTGTTGATTTTAGTTTCGCACCTCAAAAGGTGGCACTTATCAATTCCATATTAACCATAAAACCCCATGTTGTCAAGACCCAATCCCGTATTCTCGTATTCCAGCTTATCTTAAACTAAAGCAATAAGTAGTAAAAACAATCAGCTCACGTTCACCGGAATGATGGCTCAATCTAACCAGACAGGTGGTGCAAAGTACTCTAGAATACTCTTTTATGCTCTTTTGGTTCATAAAACACCTCATATTCCGAGTTTTGATATAGAAAACCCGTAATAATGGACAACAACAGGAGGACATGGGAGGGTTTTTAGTAATTTATTCTACATTACTGAGCCTGGAAAATAAACAATGAATTTCATTTAGATATAAAAATTGTTTTAAAGAATTAACTTCATTTTCTATTTCATAAGCATGCCCGTGAGCTATTTTATGGCGCGATTCATTTGATGCTGCATTTGGGTCGGAATGTTTAAAGTTTTCATTGAAAGCTTCCTCAATTCGTTCCATAACATCACTGTATACTTCAAACTCATAAATCGACACATCTTCTTTTTCATTGAGTTCTTTTTTTATATCCTCAATCGCTTTTTGCATCTTGAATCGAGGGTTTTTAAGGCTTGTTCGTACAAAATCAGTTATTACGCCTTCGGTGTGTATAGTTAATAGCGTTACCGAAGAGTTGAAATATTTTCTTGAGTGGTTGACCAAAGCCTCATGAAATATCCTTGTACGACAATCGAAGTAATGTAAGGTTTTCCATTGTTTAACCATTTTCTTTAATGCCTCACACCCATTTGACCGAAAATAAGCTACAATAATGCCATCAACATCTTCTCTACTTAATTCTTCACGTCTATTGTGAATGTCGTTAACAAGTTTTTCCGGTAGCTCATCTGAATAAAACCATCCATATCTTAACAATGTTTCTCTTTGTTCACTCCACTCTTTACGGTAAATTAACAACGAAAAATCAATAGAAGACATTGTTTTTTGTGTCGCTTCTGCCATTTGTAACACAGAAGCAGACAATGTCTCCACTATATTTTCATTAACAGAAGAAACAAGGTTTTGCATCATATTTTGTAGTGGTGAAATAATAGATTGTATATCAAAATTAACTTTTGGAATATTTAATAAGGCAGATGTTAATTCTGGAAATTGCACTTTGGAAACGCTATTTAATGAAGATTGAAAAGATGCAAAATTAATTTGTTGTGATGTTTTTATTACCGATTGCATTTCATTAGATACAGTAAAGGTCCATCCAGACATGTATTCTGTTGGCATCACAATGTTACTCATTGCACTGCTAATTGACGTTATTAAGGTTTTGTTCATCAATTCAAAATTTTTTTTAATTTTTTCGAGTGATTTAGAAATACCAGTCGTTGCACTTTTTAAGACAGACTTGTTGGCTAAAAAGAATCTCTCATATACATCAACACAGTCTATTCTTTCATATTCAAAATTAACTATATTGTCTTGCGCAAGAATTTCATTAAGAATAAAGTTTAAATCTGTATCGGCAATTCCAATAAAGTCGTTTTCCGTAAGAAGCACCTCATTATTTATTTCTTGTTTATACATATGAAAAACTGATTTTGCAAAAGCATCACGAAAACTGTCACCATGTTCGTGATGATCAAAAAACACTTCGCAGCAGTTCATGCTAAAAAAGACTTGAATTTTCGCTTCGGTTTTAGCTATCATTATTTTTATAATAGGAGAATTATTTTTCAAGTCCATCAAATCAATTATCTCATTCATTGACCCACTCCTCGAAGAAACCATCTTCCATCTCTTCGTATATAAATATAATAACATATTGCGGTGTTTTATCACACTCGAAATTTTTATTCTATCGCACTCCTACGAGATCTCGAAAAAGTTTGGAAAGCGGGGAGCACATCTTGCCTTCTTTGTTGAGTTTACGTAGCAAATCTGAGAATTTCAGTGACAATATGCTCTAGGTTCAACACTGATACGGAAAGTGCTAGATTATTCAGTCCAAGGGCTTTTTTTAAGCTGTTTTCTGCGTTTTTCATTAGATTTTCCTATCACGTTGGCTCATGGTCGACAACGTGATCATTTTCCAGATGAAAAATAGAGAAAGGGCTTCGAATATATGATCCGAAACCCCTCGTGTGTGGCGGAGAAGGAGGGATTCGAACCCTCGAGACGCTTTCACGTCTACACGATTTCCAGTCGTGCGCCCTCGGCCGGACTAGGCGACTTCTCCATTTAGTAATATATAATTTTGTCCTGACTTTTTGTCAAGACGCTTAGTTATTGTACATGATGAGAATGAGTTTGTCAATTACTTTGCCTTGAATTTTTAAATTACCTCAAATTACCGCAAACTTACTCTTCTTGGGTCCATGTGTGAAACATGGTTACTCCGTCATTGGGTGTATACCAATCATAGTTCAATACTTTGCCTTGAGCTGAATACCGGGCGGGGCAGGAGGTATACTGCCAATCAAGCGGTTCAATGCCACAAGGAGAATCGGCTTGTGTGAATGCGTCACGAGCCCGAATCAAATAATCTTTAGACAAGAGATCCGGTTTTATGGATGCAAAAATCGCAGCCCCGCTTTTACATGCCAATTCTAGAAAACGCATATTCAATTCAGGTGAAACTTTCTCGGTGAAAGCAGGACAATCGGCATCAGCGCGGAAAAAGCGGTTGTTTTGGTATAGACGAAAAGCCATTGTATTGATTCCGTTTTTCCGTGTTATTTCCCATACCCGTCCGCTGGTGTCAACGCCACTGCGCTGAATTTGATGGATTCCTGCAGCCAAATGGTTATAAGTGTTGCAACCGATGATATAAGAATCGTGAGCAGCGTCTTGGATTACTTGATATAAGTTTTTAAGTATCTGAGCATTGGTCACGGAACGATCATGAAAATGCCATCCGCTTTTGGCCAGCCTATGGGTCATGAATCCGCTCCCCATGAAATCCGGGCATGTGAAATCATGTTTGATCATTTTGTAACCTTGTTCGACCAATCTGGAAATAAACGCACTGATATATAGAAGGACATCTTCATTGGTAACATCTAAAAACCTGCCCTTTCCTTCTCCTGTTTTTGCAGGATGGTAGCATTCTTCGGGAAACTGCTCAACGGTCAGCATGGGACGCACCCATATGCCGGGAATTGCACCTGTTTTTTCGATCTGTTCTGCAAGGACTGTCATGTCGCCCATCTTTTGTGACGGGATAAAAGGTCCTCCGTTGTAGTGGTCGTCTTTTGCGATCTCCCAGCCTTCATCAATGACCATATAGGGCTTATGCTTGCAATGAATGGCAAGTTCGCTACACAATAGGGCATCATGGAGAACACTCTCCCTGGTAATATGGCCATAAGCATAATACCAATTATTTAATCCGAATATGGGGCGTGTAGGCAAATTTGGCTTTGGACACATGATACTGCAAAAGGCTTGAGAAGCGTTAAAAGCGTTTTCCTCCATTGAACCTTCTCTTTGGCATATTTCTGCGCATAAAAGAGGTTCTTTTAAAATGACACCGTCACCGCCGTTTCTTATGTCCATCCAAAGGGAAAGCCCCATTGTATCCACTTGCCAGAAACAAAAAGCATTGCATCCGGTTCGAACACCGTAGCCGTGGGTACACTCTCCGTCATATGCCATGAAATACCAAGGCAATGGATCTTCCGGTCGCGTCGGATTCCATGACAAGTCTCCGTTTGCCACACACCATGCATCTTTCAGAATGGTTTTTATGAAACTAAAATCCCCCTTCCACCGCAATTTGATTCTTTGTATCGGTGTGGATGAAGGATCAGCGATCACTTGAAGCACATGATCTTTTCGAATGAATCGAACCGAACAATTCTCAGTTTCAAATTGATCATTCGTTTTAACCCCTTTGGTAGGAATGCCCTCGGTCTGAAAGAAAACATCGTCCGGATTGCGTAGAACGGATTGAAAACGCCCCATGATAAACCCCCTATAAAAGATCCCCGACTCTATGGAAGCGGTCGGGGATCTGTAAACTCATAATTGTATTTTGTTATTTTGCATTTGCCAACAAGAATTGTTCAGCTTGAGCATTCCATAGTCCGTTGTTCGCCTCTACGATTTCAGCCAATTTTGCAAACAGCGGGTTGGTTTTGCCCTTTTCTTTGAAATCGGTTATAGCTGTCAGTTCCAAATTTATGTTAGTGTAGATTAATTTCTTGCCACCCGGGATCTTGGGTAAATTCAATGTGGTATCAATCACACTGTCAATGCCTCCGATGTGAGTGATCATAGAAGAAGGATTGATGCTCTTTGTGGACATCAGATCCAAGGACTCCATCATGTCTTGTGTATTTCCACCGCTTGTTCCGACGATATGTGTGGAGGAATAATGAACATTGTAGAAATTAAACATTGCACTGAATTTCGGATCTGTAGGGCCTGCAAAGAAATTCAAACATCCGTCTTTTCCTAGAATTTGATCTCCTTGTTCCACAACCGGTTTTACCGGTGCGAAGACAAATACATCATCATAACCTGTTCCATCGGTATAATCTCTAAGCAGTTTTACAGGGTCGTCAGATGCTCCCGTGTTAACATAAATCAGCTTGACACCATTTTTAGCCGCTTCTTCTACAGTGTAGATACTTGCGGCTCTTTTTAAGCGAGCATCATCAATATCGGTCACTACCAACAGTCCCGGTTTCCTGTCGCAATGCAATGCATAATCAATAGCACCTAATCCCATAGGGCCTACACCGGCTAATACAGCCATTTTTCCGCCTTCCACAATGCCCATGTCATGTTCATATACACCGGCTTTTGTATGATAGGAAGCATGAAACGCACCGACGATACAGGACATTGGTTCTGCTAAGGATCCTTGGTAAAAAGCATCTCCTGAGAAATTCAACAAACATTTTCTTTCCATAAACTCATTTGGAATGACAATATATGTTGCTGCTCCTCCTATGTTTGGATAAGAATATCCCGGTGCATCATAAGGACGTTCCGGAACATTGACTGCCGGCTGAATGGAAAACTTTTGACCTTTTTTAAAGTCATTTTTCCACTTGTCTCCAACTTGAATGATTTCCCCTGCAAATTCATGCCCTATAATCACAGGGTTGTCCTTTACGTTATTCGGTACTCGCTTGTGGTCCGCTCCTTGTATGGCTGCTTTGTAAGATGACATACAGATACTGTCCGAAACGATTCTTGCAAGTATTTCATCATCCTTTATTTCCGGTAACTCAAATTCTTCCAGTCGTAAGTCGTTCTTACCATATAATCTAACTGCTTTGGTTTTCATAATGATCCATTATTCCTTTCATTGTTTAATTATGCACCAGAAAGATATGTATTTTTTCTTTGTTCGTTCTTAAGTTGTCGTTCCTATTATACCACAATCTCCGGAAGCCTCAAGGTTTTACGGTAAAAGTGGGTAAACAAAAATCCCAAGATGCCGTTTCCCTTAATTTTGACGCCTAGCTTATGGCTAGGTGGGTGAGGTGATTGGTTTTTGTGCCGTCCGCTGCCGTTGCTTTGATATTGCGACCAAAGTCGGTATTAAGTTGCGGCCTGGCATTCCCGCCAAAAACTTTAAAAACCTTCTCCCAAATCGTTCATGTAGGGTCAAAATATAAGGTACCACGCACATCTCAGGATCTGTTGTTAACTAGAGTATATCATAAGGATATCGTGTTTGCAAATAGTAAAAAGTTACATTGATACACAAAAAATAGGACTAACCCGGATAAATTCGAACATACCTTGATCTATTATTCTCGGGAACAATTCGATAAATTTCACTAATGGCATATCCTAATTGGTTGCATTTATTTCTTAGTACAGGGATATGTTCTTCCGGCAGTCTAATACAATGACCGCATCCTGCTCTGGCAATTCTACAAGGAGTCGGCATGACCATAAAACGATAACCTTCTCTACCGAGCTCGTTAACAACCGCCAAGGCATAATTCCCGGAAATCATTGTAGCAAGACACTCGCTCATTTCACCACCCGTTTCTTTCGATTTATATCTCATTATATGCAATGGGTAATAAAAGATGACCGAAAAGGTATTTTGAAAAAGCCTTGCTTATAAATTAAATCTTGCATAGTGGAATAAATATTGCTGGGCAATACCTGCATATCGGCCGAAAACTTCGGATGCATACTTTAAAATCTTTTCCACCGAAGGAGATTCACCGAGATAGGATGCCATGATTTTTTTGATCCATACATCCGAGGGGAAGACGTCGTATCTTGTGCCTGAATAAAGTAAGATACAATCCGCGACTTTCACACCGATGCCCATATAACATTGAAGAACTTTTCTTGCTTGATCCAAAGAACAGTTTTTAAGGTGTTCTACATCAATGTCCTTGCAACATAAGGCATTGATTGTATGCACTAAGTATTTGCTCCTGTATCCGGCACCCATGCTCATGAAGTCTTCACAGGTTAGTTTTTGCATATCCGTGATAGGGGGAAATGATTTATAAGTTTTACCGTTATAGGAGATATCTTTACCTGTTGCTTGACACAGGTTGTTGACAATCTTTTTAATACGTTGGATATTGTTATTGGAGGATAATATGAAGCAAATCAAGGTTTCGTGAAAGTTTTGTCGCAATAAATGTAAACCCGGGGCAAATTCCACAGCCTTTTTTAACATGGGATCTTTAGAAAGCACCTGTTTGATTTGTTCATAATCCACATCGAGTGTCAAATAGGGAATCCATAAACTTTCAAATTCTTTGATATTTGTGTTGTAAAATACCAGGTCATCACCATCTTTAAACACTTCTAAAACTTTGCCCATGGCAACACCGATGTAATGATCCGGTGAGATTTTTTCCCATCGAAAACATTGTCCGTTCTCAAATGTAGAGGACAAGTCAAAATTGGGTATATTGCATATACGGACAAAATCATTTCCATGTTCAAATTTGTATGTAGACAGCATAAGACTACTTGCTCCTATGGTAAAAAATCATTCCTACCAGTTTACCTGTTTGGTTCGGATTTTACAACATACAAATATTTCTAGCATCGTTTATGGTATAATATTGATCAAGCCCATTTGATGAGAAAGGACTTAACGCAGATATGAAAGAAAAAATCTATACCATTCCTGTAACAGATGCATTCAGACAAGATTGTGAATGCCCTCTATGTGTATTAGAGAAGGATTTAGAGGATAGAGCGGTACAATTCGTATTAGGCCCGTCTTTGATGGAGCCGGACAAAAGAGATGATACCACCGAAAAAGGTTTTTGCAGAAGACACTTTACAAAATTGTTCAATGCACGTGAGAATATATTAGGTTTGTCATTGATCATCAATTCTCATTTGGAGCATGTGACTGATTTGATCGAAAAAGCTTCCCCGAAATCCATCGGAAAGGGGAAACGTAAATTATTTGATAAAAGCCAATCGGTTCAAGGAGCTCAAAAGACTGTTGGTGTGTTAGATCGTTTGGAGTCCACTTGCGAAGTTTGTGATCGGATTGATTCCACAATGGACAGATATTTGGAAGTGATTTTGTATCTGTACGGCAAGGAAGATGAGTTCAGAAGAATGTTCAAGGAACATAAAGGTTTCTGCCTTCCACATTTGAATATGCTCTTAAAGAGCACAGGGAAATACATGCGGGGAGAAAAAGCGGAGGAATTCATATCTGTTGTACTGAACATTGAGGTGGAAAACCTAAAGCGTATTTACGGTGATATGGATTGGTTTATTAAGAAATTTGATTATCGCTATCAGAACGAACCTTGGAAGAACTCTCAGGATGCAGTTCAAAGAACGATAGAGAAGCTTGTAAAATATACAGAATTGGATTAGAATAATTATCTCGAAATTATATATTGATTAAGTCAGGTGAAAATATGAAATTTAAAGGAAATTTACATGCACATACCACACGCTCAGATGGAACGCTTACCCCGGAGGAGAGCATAGAAAAATACAAAAAGAACGGGTATGATTTTTTGGCAATTACTGATCATAATATGTTTTTCCCTGAAGCGGATGAATTTTCTGATCAGACATTTACGGTTTTCAATGGGTGTGAGTTGAATTTTGATTCAAAGAATCCGAATAAATCCCATCACATAGTATGCCTTGAACCTCAAGCAAACTTTTCGCTCAAGCGTTCCATGACTCCCAACGAAGCAACTTCGCAAATTGTGGAGCACGGGGGATTGGCTATTCTTGCACATCCTGCTTGGTCTTTGATGTCTTTTGATGACTGCTTGAAACTGGAAAATGTAGTGGGAATGGAAATATGGAATCACATTTCCCATGCATATACACGGCGAGGGGATTCCGCAGTGTACGCGGATGTTTGTGCCGCCGCCGGTATGAAAACCTTGCTGTTTGCAGCGGATGATGCACATTTTTATGATATTGATTGTTTTGGCGGATATATTATGGTGGAAAGTCCCTCTCTATCCAAAAAGGATTTGATACAATCCATACGGGAAGGAAACTTCTATTGCAGCCAAGGTCCGGAGATCATACGGTTTGAGCGGCATGATGACATGATTATTGCAGACACATCCCCGGTTTCGTCCATGGCTTTCTTAAGTGATGCTTTATGGGCCCCTGACCGTGTTCAAATGGCAAAAAGCGGGAAGGACATTACCCAAGGAATATATTCAATCAAACCTCAAGAAACCTTCGTACGGTTAGAGTGTTATGACCGGGAGGGAAAAACAGCTTGGAGCCAAATTATTTATCTATGAAAAAAACCGGAACGGTTTCGTTCCGGTTTTAATATTAATAATTGTTCCATTTAATGTTTACAAGTGCTCCAGCAATATTTTAATTCCCATTCCCACCAGAATGGCTCCCCCTAGAAAATCCGCTTTCTCACACAGCCCGTTGATTCGAGTGGCCAAGTTCCCGAACAGAACGCCTAATGTAGACAAAACCAGTGACACCACCCCGATAATCAAGGAAGGTATTAATATAGGTTCACCCAGTGAGGCGAAGCTGATTCCGACTGCCATAGAGTCAATGCTCACCGCTATGGCCAGTACAAGAACCTTTTTCCAATTGTCGAACTCACAAGGCTTTTCTTCTTTTTTAAGCGCATCACGAATCATATTGAATCCGATGAGCAATAACAAAGCAAAGCTGATCCAATGTCCATATGCCTCAATATGGTCCTTGAAAAAGCTACTTAACAGCCAACCTAGAATATTCAAACCGGTTTGAAAACCGCCAAACCATATTCCTGCTTTAAAAGCATTTTTCAAACGATCATCACAGGATTTTAAACCCACTGTGATGGATACCGCCATAGCATCCATAGCAAGACCGAATGCGATCATTAATATAGTAATAAAACCCATCCGTTACCCCTTTTTTATGGCACCGGCTTCAACTAACTCTTGGGTTATGCATTCCTCAAGTGCGTCAATGTTGTCTTGTGCATTTTGGCTATCGGTACCTTTTGAATAAAGATACACTTTCAATTTTGGTTCTGTTCCGGAAGGGCGAATGGCATACCAACAACCGTTATCAAATTTATATTTCAAAACATCTGAAACGTCTACATCCACCTTTTCGGTTGTGCCTTCTTTTATGTTCTCTTTGACGGAGGTCTTGTAATCTATCTTGTAAACCAGTTGGCTTCCGTTAAATTCCGTCGGATAAGCGGTTCGCCATTGATCCATGGTGGCATTGATGATTTTTTGCCCTTCATAACCTTCCAATACGATGTTCATTACTTTTTCGCCGAAGTATCCGTATTGTTTATGCAACTCTTCTAATTCATCGTCTAATGATAAACCTTTGTTTTTGTAATAAGCGCAGGCCTCACATACAAGCATTCCGGATGAGATGGCGTCTTTGTCCCGGACAAAGGTTCCTGCATTGTACCCGATACTTTCTTCGTATCCGAATAAAAATTCATACTCACCGGTTCTTTCAAACTCATTTGCTTTGGCAAAAATATTCTTAAATCCGGTCAATGTTTCGAACATGGTTACACCGTAAGTCTCGGCAATTTCATCGCCTAATTCTCCGGTGACAATGGATTTGATCATCGCTCCGTTAGAAGGCAACAATCCCCGGTCTTTTCTTGATGAAAGGATATAGCTGATCATCAAGGCGGCTGTTTGGTTACCGGTCATGAATTTAAAATCACCATTTTTGGTCTTTACCATGATTGCCAGCCGATCGGCATCCGGGTCGGTTGCCATTAATATGTCCGCATCATGCTTTTTACCGTAACGTAACGCATACTCGAAAGCCAAAGGATTTTCCGGGTTGGGAAATTCCACCGTCGTAAAGTCAGGATCTTCGTTTTGTTGTTCTTTTACCATATAGACATTACTGAAACCGGTTTCAGCCAAAACTTGTTGCATCAGCTTGCTTCCCGTACCGTTCAAAGGTGTATATACGATTTTTATGTCCTTAGGAATATCGGGATGAATCAATGTCAAACCCTTTACCTTGTCGACATAGTGTCTGTCGACTTCTTCCCCGATCACTTGAATTAAACCGCTTTTAACGGCTGCTTCCTTGTCCATTTTTTTAATCGATTCAAAACCTTCCATGTGTTCTTTCTTGTAGGAGATTTTATTTGCCATACCGGATAAAATTTGCGATCCTTCATCGTTATACAGCTTGTACCCGTTATATGTTTTCGGATTGTGACTAGCAGTAATGATGATACCGGATGCACACTTTAGATGTCTTACGGTAAAAGACAATTCCGGAGTCGGTCTCATTTCGTCAAAAATGTAGGAACGAATGCCATTTCCTGCAAGAACACATGCGCTCAGCCATGCAAATTCTTTCGAATAATGCCTGCAATCAAAAGCAATGGCAACTCCTTTTTCTTTATTACTTTCATCTTCTTCGATTAACACATCAGCCAAAGCTTGAGTGGTGACCTCAACAACATAAGGATTCATTCTGTTTAAGCCTGCACCGATTAATCCCCGCATCCCGGCTGTTCCGAAGGCTAAGCCTTGATAGAACCTGTCAATGATTTCATCTTCATCATCTCTAATATTAATAAGTTGTTTTTTTGTTTGCTCGTCTATATAGGGGTCATTTAGCCATTTATTGTATTCTTTCATATAATTTAATTTCATTTGGATTCCTCCATATATTGATCAGATATTATTAACCCGCTTCTACCTATATTTATACCATATTATCACAAGGAAATACACGACAAAATATTTAAAGAAGATTTAACGTGAATAATTATACATTTTAATGTTTTCCTATTGCATTATTATGCAAAGGGGCATATAATGTCAAAAACAATGGAAGTTTTTCATTTGAAGAGAAACAGTAAACAAGGCAGGTGCTATTAAATGATAAGAGTTGCAATCATCGGAATAACAGGTTATGCGGGAGTAGAAGCGGCAAGATTGATACTGAATCATCCCGGGTTTCAATTGACCTTTGCAGGAGGCAAGACGTTTGCCGGAAAAAAATTAAGTGATGTTTACACTCATTTTAGAGGCATCACCGACATCATATGCGAAGAAACGGATATTGACAAGATTGCCGAAGTTGCAGATGCTGCAATCGTGGCACTTCCACATGGTGCTTCCATGGAATTGACCTATGCTTTGGCGAATAAAGGATTGAAGGTGGTGGATCTCTCTGCGGATTTCAGATATGACTGTCTTGAAACCTATGAGAAGGTATATAACATAAAGCACGCTTGCCCGGAATTGAATGAAAATGCAGTTTACGGCATACCGGAGCTATTCAGAGAACAAATAAAGAAGGCTTCTGTGATCGCTAATCCGGGTTGCTATCCCACCTGCTCTATTTTAGGGTTTGCACCTTTGCTTCAAAAGCAGTTGGTTGGATCTAAATCCATCATCCTTGATGCAGTCTCCGGAGTGTCGGGGGCAGGAAGAAAGAGTGATTTATCCTATTCTTTTTGTGAATGTACCGAGAACTTTTTAGCATATAAAGTGGCTTCCCACAGACATACCTCGGAGATTGAGGAGAAGTTTTCCTTATTAAATGGCCAATCGGTGAAATTGACATTTACACCACATTTGGCACCCATGAAAAGGGGAATGATGGTGACAGGTTACGCCGATTTGACACAAGAGGTCTCTGCAACCGAATTAGTGCAATTATACAAAGAGTTTTATAAAAATGAATATTTCGTCCGAGTGATGGATGAAGGGGTGTTCCCTGAAACAAAATCAGTTGCCGGGTCTAATTTTGCGGATATCGGAGTGACTGTAGATCGTGATGTAAATCGTGTCATCGTTGTTTCGGTGATCGACAACCTCGGTAAAGGTGCCTCCGGTCAAGGAGTACAAAACTTGAATCTTATGTTTGGAATAGATGAGAAGACCGGGTTGAACGCCTCCGGTTTGTATTTATAACAGTCGAGTAGAGTATGAAGGAGTAAACAATATGATCAACATGGATAAATATATTAAAAAAGCTGAGATTTTAATAGAAGCACTACCCTATATTCAAGGGCTGAGTGGAAAGACCATCGTTATAAAATACGGTGGAAACGCTATGATTAACAATGAATTGAAAACATCGGTGATGGATGATATCACTTTGTTGAAATTCATCGGTACCAACCCGATAATCGTTCATGGAGGCGGGCCGGAAATAAACAAAACCTTAAAGGTTATGAATATACCCACACAGTTTGTAAACGGACTGAGGGTAACGGACGAGGCGACCATGACTGTGGTTCAATCGGTTTTAGTAGGAACGGTAAACAAAGAAATTGTTTCAATGATTAATAAAACCGGAGGAAAGGCAGTAGGTTTGTGCGGGATTGATGCGAAGCTGATTGAGTGTGAGCCGGAAAAAGCTCAAGTCAACGGCGAATCGGTTGATTTGGGATATGTGGGGAAGATCACCAATATTAACGCCAAAGTCCTCGAAACATTGGCAAAAGACGGATATATTCCTGTAGTTGCACCTATTGGGGTAGGAGTGGACGGACACAGCTACAACATCAATGCCGATACAGTAGCCGGGGAACTTGCCGCCACATTAAAGGCGGAAAAACTGATCTTACTCACTGATGTACCGGGGATACAAAGCTCCTCTGATCACGATGATGTCATTCCTTTTCTTTCCATCGAACAGACCAAGGAAATGATCAATAACGGGGTCATCACCGGAGGTATGATTCCAAAAGTTCTAGGATGTATAAAAGCAGCTGAAGCCGGTGTGAACAGAACCCATATCATTGACGGTAGAATTCCTCACAGCCTTTTGTTAGAGATCTTTACCAACAAAGGAATCGGTTCTATGATATTCAAGGACAGGACACTTTACCATAAAAACGAGAAAGTCTATATGGCTCAATAAAGACGGGAGAATTTGACATGAAACTTCAAAACATTGTTGATTTGGATCAGAAATATTTTATGAATACGTTCGGAAATCGTACGCCGGTATGCTTTGAAAAAGGCGAAGGGGTGTACTTATATGATACCCAAGGTAAAAAATATTGTGATTTACTAGCTGGTATTGCAGTTAATTGCCTAGGGCATAATCATCCCGCATTGGTTGGCGCTATTAAAGACCAGGCTGAAAAGCTAATTCATTGCTCCAGCTTGTACTATATTCAAAACCAAGCTCTTCTTGCTCAAAAGCTTGTATCCCTGTCATGCTGTGACAAGGTTTTCTTTTCAAACAGCGGTGCAGAAGCCAATGAGGGAGCAATAAAGCTCGCTCGATTATATAATCAAAAAAGAGGTATGCCGGAAAAATATGAAATCATTACCTTGGAAAGATCTTTCCATGGTAGAACACTAGCCACATTAGCGGCGACCGGGCAGGATAAATATCACAAGTCTTTTAATCCGCTGCCTCAAAAGTTCGATGCGGTTCCCGCGAATGATATTGCAGCTTTAAAGAATAAGATTAATAAAAATACATGCGCTATCATGATGGAACCCATTCAAGGGGAAGGCGGTATCAATGCTGTTAACGCCGAATATATCAAGGAAGTCAGGGCATTATGCGATAAATTGGACATTTTGCTAATATTCGACGAAGTTCAATGTGGTATAGGTCGTACCGGAAAAATGTTCAGTTATGAGCATATTGGTGTTGAACCGGATATATTGACATTAGCGAAGGCTTTAGGCGGAGGAGTTCCCATCGGAGCTTTTTTAGCCAAGGATGCTGTTGCAAAATACATGGAACCGGGAGATCACGGTTCAACCTTCGGAGGGAATCCTCTGGTTTGTGCGGCCGGTTTGGCTGTGTTGGACACCATTGAAAAAGATGGCTTGTTGGAAAATGCCCATGCAATGGGTGAATATATAATGGAAAAACTAAAAGAAATCGCAAAAAAATGTGATAAAATCAAGGAAGTCCGTGGAAAGGGTTTGATGATCGGGATTGAGTTTTCTGATGATATTGCTGTGAAAGTCAAAGATGTTTTGTTTGAAAAAGGATTTTTGATCGGCACCATCGGTAAAAATGTCATGCGTATCACACCTCCTCTTATCATTACCCAAGAGGATGCTGATCCTTTCCTGACCGAATTTGAAAAGCTGTTTACGGAGGAATCATAGATGAAGCATTTATTGAGTATCAATGATATGACCATAGATGAGATCAACCAAGTGTTTGATTGGTCTGAAAAATTAAAGAAGTATGTCAAAGAAGGAACCGAGCATCATTTGCTGAAGGGGAAAACATTGGGGATGATCTTTTCCAAATCATCCACTCGAACCAGAGTATCCTTTGAAACCGGAATGTTTCAATTGGGAGGCCACCCCTTGTTTTTAAGTTCACATGATATACAAATCGGGCGGGGAGAATCCGTTTACGATACCGCTAAAGTTTTGTCCAGATACATCGATGGCATTATGATCAGAACATTCAAACAATCGGATGTGGAGCAGTTGGCCGAATATGGCACCATACCGGTAATCAACGGATTAACCGATCTTCTGCACCCTTGTCAGATCCTTACAGACTTGTTCACTGTTATGGAGCACAAGGGGGATCTAAGAAATTTAAAATTGGCTTATGTAGGAGACGGAAATAATATCGCCAATTCGTTGCTGTACGGTTGCTCAAAAATAGGGATGTCTTTATCTATTGCTACACCTAAAGGATATGAATGTGATGAAACAGTGATTAAAAATTCCCTTGAGAATGCAAAAAAATCCGGAGCGATGATTGAACTTTTGAACGATCCCGTAAAAGCAGTTGAGAAGGCGGATGTAGTCTATACTGATACTTGGGTGAGTATGGGGCAGGAAGATGAAAAGGCAAAACGGATAGAATTTTTTAAGGATTATCAAGTGAATGAGGAATTATGGGTTCATGCGCAGAAAGATGCCATGTTTTTGCATTGTCTGCCTGCTTATCGGGGATATGAAGTGACCCGGGAGATTATTGACGGACCGATGTCCTATGTGTTTGATCAGGCTGAAAATCGTCTGCATGTTCAAAAAGCCATTATGGTCATGCTGATGAAAGACGCAAATTAAAGAGGTTGATGCAATTGGAAATCAATCAAATAACCATACGAAAAGCGATCCTTGAAGATGTACCGACAATTTTCTATGTGATTCAAGAATCATTTAAAAAGTATTGTGAAAATTCCGGTTTGGAAGAACCACCGGATGCTTTACGGGAAACGGTTGATGACATCAGGAAGGATATTTTAACAAAACAAGTGCTGGTAGCGGTTTTAGACGGAAAGATTGTCGGAACGTTGCGCTATCAGATCCTTGCTGATCAAACGGTGTATTTAACTCGGTTTGGTGTGTTGCCCTCTTTTCATCGTGCCGGAATAGGACAGTCTTTGATGAATGAAGTTGATGATCAGCTGATCAAAGCCGGTGTAAATAGGATATTCTTATACACTGCAGCTAAAAACAAGGACTTGGTTCGCTTTTATTACGGACGTGGATTCTATGTAGAATCTACCAATACCGACAGGGGATATTTAAGAGCATTGATGGTGAAAGAGTTGAAAGCAAAACAAAATCTAACGCCCAATGCACAAATTTTATGATAGAATACCTTTATGACAAAAACCAATGACTTAACAAGAATCATTCAGATGAATTATAGGGATCGGACGCTGACTTTTGAAACACAGCAAGATCTTTTTTCGCCCAGGTATGTTGACAAAGGCACTATTGCTATGCTGGAAACAGTCTCTTTTATGATGGATGACATTGTCCTGGATTTAGGTTGCGGATATGGTGTGGTGGGTATTGTGGCAGCACAAGCTGTGAAACCTGAAAATGTTTTTTTGGTGGATGTGAACCCCACAGCAATCGAGTATTCAACTTTAAATGCCCAAAGGAATTATGTCACAGATATTCATATACTACAATCGGATGTTTATGAAGCGCTTGGGGATATCCGTTTTACCAAGATCTTATGCAATCCTCCTTACCATACGGATTTTTCGATTGCAAAAAAAATCATTGAGGGTGGATACCGCAAATTGCTCCCGGAAGGGGAGTTGATTCTTGTCACCAAGAGGAAAGAATGGTATAAGAGAAAGTGTATATCGGTTTTCGGGGGAGTGAAGATTACTGAAAAGGACGGATACTACGTATTTCGTTCTGTAAAGAATCAAAGATAAGTCCTACGGGAGGCATTTTACATGCAATATTATACGGAACCGATAAAACAGATTGCTGTTATGGCATTTTGAAGGCATAAAGTGGAAAAAATAATTTTTTATTATTAGTTGACAAACCTTGATACGTATGTTATATTAATAAAGCTGTTGAACAACAGATGCCGAAGTGGCGGAACTGGCAGACGCACAGGACTTAAAATCCTGCGGTCCTAAAAGACCGTACCGGTTCGATTCCGGTCTCCGGCACCACATCGCGGGATGGAGCAGACCGGCAGCTCGTCGGGCTCATAACCCGAAGGTCGGGGGTTCAAATCCCCCTCCCGCAACCAAATAAAAACAAGTCTTTCAGACTTTCTGAAAGACTTGTTTTTTTGATCTGAATAGTCAATAAATCTACTATAACCCAACCTTCAAAAAAGCTAAAAATAACAATATAAAACTCGACTTTTGTGCGTACGAAGCCCGGATTATTTTTGTTGTGTTGACAAGTGAGGTTCTCATTTTCAAGATATCATTATTCTTACTAATTTTAAGCATGTTCGGCCTATATTTACAGGTAACCGATTCATAAAATGAAAATAACAGTCATAATAAATATTGGCAGTCTGGATATGAGGAGGTTTTTTATGCGTGAATAGACAAAAGAACAACTTTTGGAGGAACTGTCGGAAGTACAGAAAATGCTGGAGGAAAGAACAAAGACTCAAGGTCAAATGATTAAAGGATTTCAGACACTTATCGAAAATGAAATTTTGTTTTCTCAGATCATCGACTTTCTGCCTTATCCCCTCGCTATATTTACGCCACAGTATACATTGGTTATGACAAACAAGGCTTTTGCGGAAGAAACAAAAATGAAGGTTATGTATCCGGAAAAAAGAACCGCATGCATCCTACAACACAAGATCAACGATATGTAGCTAGCTACCGCCGTCTCAAGGGTCTTTGCCGGGGATACCTTCTATTTAGAGGGCTTAAAAAAACCGTTTTCCATGTTTTCAGGCATTACGCAGCAAAGCGCGGTGAAGCCTGACTGTTTTAATCGGGCCGTTATTTTTCCTGTTCCAGCTGATAATGCAGCAATCGTCTACGGTGTGATTGTATTTATGCCGTAATAAAAAAATTAGAAAGTAGGAGGTATAGTGTGAAAGAAGGAAATTTGAGATAAATATAGCCGTAGACACGAAAATAGGG
>CALCRE010000066.1 GCA_937894465.1 uncultured Clostridia bacterium | reverse complement strand
ATCGATTTTGATATCAATGTTCTTCGAACATCGGATGAAGGTATTCAAGTCATGGCTAACTGTGCTGATGGCGGTGCCGGTATCATGGGTGTAATGATGTATAGTGAACAAGGTACTATTTTAGCGGAGTTTCGGGTTGATATGGCAGGATACAAGAACATCTATACGCTTAACAAACCAATACCGGAGGGCACAAGTACCGTTAGAATTATATCTTATTGTGATCAGCCCTTATACATTTACGAAATAGAGGCACAATTAGCTTTTATGCCTGCTCAAGCTGTGTTGTCACAAGATGCCAATAATTTGGATCATGGTCATGACGGCAGTTTGGATACTTCGGCTAACATATTCAGTGAAACGGGATTTATAACTTACAGCACGGCAGAATTAGGATGTGCGTCGGGGGACACGTTGGTTTTGACAATGAATGACTCAGAGAATCTACCAAACACCGTAAGTATTGTCTCAAAGGATGATTCGTTTGATGTAATAACAAATAGCGATGCTGACATTGGCATTGACGGACATAAAGGAAATTACACATATGCTGTTCCGACCGGCACTGCATATATCACAATTTACGGAGTAACGAATAATGCGCTGTACATTTACGAAGTAAAAAAACAATAGTCTCATAAAGCAATCATCCTTTCATGAATTGTATAAAAACGGGCAAACTAACTCGAATGAAAATTGGCTTTTTAAGAAAGGGTGATAAGTTTTATGAAAGTGAAAGACATTATGTCTCATAGCGTCGCACAGGTTACACCGTTTGCTACGGTGTCCGAAGCGGCTCGTTTGATGGAAAAACACAACATAGGTTCGGTACCGGTTTGCAATGACAACAAGGTTGTAGGTATGTTGACCGACAGAGACATCGTCATTCGAAACATTGCCGGAGGGCAAGATCCGAAGAGCACAAAGGTCGGAGATATTATGAGTGTCGATATTACCACTGTGACACCGGATACGGAAGTTGCTAACGTTGGAAAAGTGATGGCTGACAAACAAGTCAGAAGAATTCCGGTGATTGAGAATGATCGGCTCGTAGGAATGGTAGCCATAGGGGACATTGCTGTTCGTGGAATGTATGATGCTGAAGTAGCAGAAGCATTAGCGGAAATATCCATACCGGCAAAACCAAAATATATTTCAGAGTAACAAAGGGGGCTTTTTAAGCCCCCCAAATTCTTGGCATCCACATAGGTTCTTTTCCAAGCTCCGCCCAGATAAATTTCAATAACAAATTGCTCTTGATCCCTTTGTAATCCGGATGATCCCATAAATTGTTGATCTCTCCGAGATCTTTTTTCAAATCAAACAACTCGCCATAGGTTTGATTAAAGTATACCGTTATCTTAAACTGATCCTCCACATAAGTTTTCAGATGAATGACTGTAGGTTCATGATGGTTCTCGCACAGAATATGATCCCTTGCGCGATCCCGATTCCCTAACCAGACTTGCTTTTGGCTGACACCGGTCATTTCCCGTGGTATATCAATGTTACTTAAATCTAAAAAGGTAGGAGCCAAATCCACAAGAGACTGTAAAGCATTCGAGACAAAAGAGGAAGGAATCGTTCCGGGACATCGTACAATCATGGGAACACGAATCATATCTTCATAGTGAAATGGTCCTTTTGCCGCCAAACCATGTTGTCCGAAAAAGTGCCCGTGGTCAGTGGTAAAGACGACGATGGTATTTTCAGCCAACCCCAATCGATCCAAATGATCGATGATCCTACCGATATATTTATCCATCAAGCTGATCATCCCGTAATATACCGCCATGTTCTTCCGCATGGTTTTCTCATTTCTTGCATGAGAATGCATGCCATGGATACTAAACCCGCTTTCCCGGTAATCGTCAAAGTTTGGCTTTTCTTCTTGTGTCAAACCAAAATGCGGAGGATTCTTATCATGTTCACCCCGTGTCACTTCGGGAAGGGTCAAACTGTCCGGATCATACATGGTATCCCAAGGCTCCGGTACAAAATAGGGGGGATGAGGGTCCAGAAAACTCGACCACAAGAAGAAAGGCTCATCATTCTTCTTGTATTCGTCCAGCATATGGCAGGTTCTTTCGGCAATCCAGGTGTCGTAATGATATTCTTCCGGGATGTGCCAAGTATATTTTTCTTTTGGATCCATCGTTCCCGTTGGAGGATGAAAATGTTTTTTCCAATCGGTAAAACCCTTGTCTTCCATCCAAGCAGCGTAATGTTGCCCCACAAGAAACTCGATGGTATGGTTTCTGGCCAACTCCACATGCTCAAACCCGTAAAAAGGACCGGTGAATTTCCTCCAGTAATCCAAATCCTGCTGAAGAGGATTGTATTCAATGGAGGGATATTCCGGTGCGGAGGCCAAAGGCATAAAATGTGCTTTTCCGATTAATGCAGTGCGATAATCATTTTGCTGAAAATCATCACCCACAAAGTGCTCGTCCAAGGGTAGCATGGTGCCTAAAGACCATGCACCGTGCTGAGACGGATACTTGCCTGTGATGATGGACGCTCTGGTAGGAGTGCAAGTGGGATTAGGACAATAGGCTCGATTGTAATACGTTCCCTCTTGCACCAGCCTGTCCAGGTTAGGTGTTCGGATTTCACCGTTGAATGCACCAATGGTATTGTAATGCTGTTGATCACTTGTGATCAGCAAGATATTATATTTCTTATCCAAAGTTCAATCCTTTCTTAAAAACAAATTTTTCAGTTTTCACATTAATATTATATCATGTTATAATGTTTTTAATGAGGAGGTGTTTTATGTGAAAAGATTTAAGCGGATTTATGTTGAGATTACAAATGTGTGCAACCTTTCTTGTTATTTCTGCCCCACAACCCAAAGGGAACCACGATTTATGTCCCCTGAAAACTTTCATATCCTTTCGGAAAAAATCTCTCCGCATACCGACTATATCTATCTTCATGTAAAAGGAGAACCGCTCCTTCATCCGGAACTAGGAGAATTATTGGACATCTGTCAACGGCAAAGCCTAAAAGTGAACATCACCACCAACGGAACCTTGATTCAAAAAAATGCAGATGTACTTTTGGCAAAACCGGCTATACGACAGATTAATTTTTCTTTGCATTGCGTTAATGGAAATGATGCCGGTGTTATTTCCCCAAACTATTTAGAAGATATATTTACATTTATTCGTCAGGCAAAAGAACAAACTGATATCATATTCTCTCTTCGGTTATGGAATATGGGAAAGGGACAAACCGTTCAATCAAAAAATGATGAAATACTAAACAAGATTGAAACAGAGTTTTCATTACCATATAAAATACAAGAGATGACCATTCCCAACCGGGGAATCAAAATAGCTCAAAATGGTTATCTGAATCAAGATGTTGAATTTCAATGGCCTGATTTAAAAAATGAAGAGGAAGGATCCATAGGGTTTTGTTATGGATTGAGAACGCAGCTTGGGATCTTAGTGGACGGTACGGTGGTACCATGTTGCTTGGACGGAGAGGGAATCATCTCGTTGGGGAACATATTTCAAGATAGTCTCGAGTATATATTGGATCAACCGAAAACCCAAAAAATCATTGATGGGTTTTCCAATCGTTGTGCCGAAGAAGAGCTGTGCAAAAAGTGCGGGTATAGGACCAGATTCGGTTAAAATAGAAGACTTTATTCAAAGGTGATCGGAGGTTATAATGGATCATAAATTTACTATTCTTTTTCCCTTGGATGGGGACATGTTGAACGAAAGGGATGGAACCGTTCAAAAGGACGGTTCATTGGCCGTAACGGTGAAGGTGGATTCAGACAAGAGTATCACGGTTAACGGGGTGAAAGCATCGTACATAGACGGACTGTACCAAGCAGTTGTGTTATTAAAGGATTATGCCAACACTATTTTAGTTTCTCAAGCGGGAGGTATCTCTGAAACCATCAAAGTATACCGATTGAAAAATTATGTCGGTAAATATCGATTATCATTGGATGACAACATCTGGTTTCTAGAAGACATAGCGAAGCATCAACAAACTTATAAATCGATATTTGAAAATCCCTACTTGCAATTCATGAAACAAGTCCATGACGAATACGGGACAAAAATCCATATCAACATTTATTACGAAACAGAAAATGCATTTCAACTGCCCATGATGCCGGATCAATATAAGGAGGAATGGATTGAAAATGCTACTTGGCTACGTTTGAGTTTTCATGCAAAGGCGGATAAACCGGACAAACCATATATTCATTCTAGTTATGAGCAAGTCGAACAAGATTGTTCATCGGTTTTAAAAGAGATCCGACGTTTTGCAGGAGAGGCCATGACCGGGCCGGTTACAACACTGCATTGGGGAGAAGCCACTGTGGAAGGATGCAAAGCCTTAAGAGATTGCGGATACAAGTGCCTTGTGGCTGATTTTAATGTGGATAATGAACTTGCGGAAAGAGTCCCGGTTTCCTATTATCTCACATTAGAGCAAAGAAGGAATGTCTTTAAACGATTTATATGGAAGGACAATCAAAACGACATCATCTTTTTCCGGTCGGCCATTATCATTGATACCCATCCGGTGGACAAGATCGAAGCCTTTTTGAACAATATTTACAATCACCCTCATCAAAGTGCTTATATGGATCTTTTGATTCACGAGCAATATTTTTATCCTTGTTATGTGGGATATCAACCTCAATACAAGGAAAAAATCTTAACAGCGGTGCGTTGGGCGGTGAACAAAGGTTATCAACCGGCCTTTTTAGAGGAGTGTGTTTTTGAATGAATTACTAAGTTAGTTTAGAAATCAAGGAGAATCGATACGAGAGAATTGTAGTAAATCTAAGAAAAGCTGCTAAATGCGAAAATGTTAATACAATAGGTACAATCGGTATCTTGGTCAAGCTGCTTGATGGAAATTTTATAACAAAACATGCATATGTGTCTTGCTTATTAGAATTACAAAAACTAAACGGCAAGGAAGTAAGACTCCCGAAGAGCGAAATCAATTTAAGGCTTCAAAGATTGAAAATATATACCTAATATTTATGCTCGTGGTAAGCATAAGCATAAAGACTAAAAACTTCAAACCATTGTATAATATGCGCAATTTCTTTAAAGGAGACCAACTATGAAAGCTGTAATCATGACTGATCTTGAAGGAATCAGCGGAGTGGATACCATGGAAATGGTGTCGGAAAAGGATACCCCGGGTCATCAATTTGCTTTGGAGCGGTTGATGGCGGATCTTAACGCGGCGGTGGAGGGGGCTTTGGAAGGCGGAGCCATTGATGTGTATGTTGTGGACGGACACGGAGGTGGTAAAAACTTCATTAAGGAGATGCTGCATCCTAAAGCGGTGCAAGTGGATTCTGCAGGTTGGAATGAACTGATCCGATCCGGTCAAATCAATGCATATATGGAAGTGGGGGCCCATGCCATGCCGGGAACCTTCAATGGGTTTTTGGACCATGTTCAAAACTCAAAAGCGTGGTATAACTATATTGTCAACGGGCGTAAAAGCGGTGAGATCGCACAAGGGGCCATCTTCGCAGGAGCATTTGATGTGCCCTTTGTCATGGTAACAGGAGATCAAGCCGCATGTACCGAAGCAAGAGCTTTTTTGGGAGATATTTCCTGTGCGGCGGTCAAACGGGGAGTAGGGCGAAACAAGGCTGTTTCCATGGATTTGAATGATGCATTAAAGGAGATTAGAAAAGCAGCTTATGAAGGAATGAAGTGCATCGACTCGGTCAAACCCTATAAACCCCTTATGCCCTTAGAAATCATTTTGGAATTGTATCGCACCGACATGTGTGATTCCATGATGGAAAGATGCAATGGTGTGGAACGCATAGATGCCAGAAGTATTCGCAAGAATGTTACCAAAGTGGAGAACTATAGGGATATCTTGTTTTAAAAAACTTGTTTTTGTAGCATTTTCCCCTCGATTTCTTCTTGTTTCCCACGGGGCTTAACGGTTTTGGGTGAAACTACGGATACCACCATGGATAAAAGAATCAGTCCGCAACCAATCAAGGTCTTGATGCCATCCGGTCTTTCTCCGGCAATCAGTGCGGCTGCAACCAAAGCGGTTACCGGCTCTAATGTGTACAGCAGAGCGGCTTTTTCCGGTTTTACATAGACAATGGCACCGGTTTGGATAATGACGGTAAACACTGCAAAAAACAAGCCAGCGATGATTAAGGGTACTACTGACAGACTGACACCGGAATAGCCTTTTATTCCGTATTCTGCTAATGTAGGTCCTAGAAAGACCAAGGAGTTAAAAAAATAATGAACAATGGTGAATTGCTTGGGTTCTACCGTGTCGGATATCACCTTTTGACCGGTCAAGTATAAGGAGAAGAACAAAGCGTTGCATAATGAAAATAATATGTTGAAGTTAAATTGGAAATCTTCAAACCGGACGGTAATGAAAAAGATCCCGGCCAGTGCGATCATGGCATTGGTGATCATTTTACCTTCCGGTTTTCTCTTTTCATATAAAGCCATGAGCAATGGTGTGATGATGACGGAGGTTTGAACGACAAACGCTGTGATGGAGCTGTCGTTGCGTTGAAGGGACAGCATGCAAAATGTGTTGCTGACGATTGAAAAACCACTGACCGGCAAGCTTCTTATTATGGTTTGTTTATTAATTGCCTTGATGGAATCTCGAAACAATATGGCAGTTGAAAGAAATCCTCCTAATGAAAACAAAAATAGCACCGTAAACAAGGGAAGTGATTGTAATAATAATTTATTCAACACATAGGACGAGCCCCATAAAATTGCATTTAGCATCAACAAATATGTGGCGTTACTTTTTTTTATAAAATTCATGAAGCACTAGCCTCCTGTGGTCTTATTCTATACACTCATATTATTGCAAACCTTCTACAATGTTTATTGTGATTCATGCTTGAAAGTTTGCGGAAAATGTTTTATACTATAATTCATGTAAAGTAAAAAGGTGGAAGTAAAGCTATAAAGGGGAAATTATTAAGGAGTATGTCATGAATACCGATCACAACAGCTCATATGGGAAAACAGGATATTTAACGGAAGAATTCAGATTAGTGCATCTAAAAGATAAACTGAATGTCAAATACGATTTCCATTATCATGAATTCAATAAAATCATAATCTTCTTATCCGGTGATGTGACCTATTTGATCGAAGGAAAACCCTACAAGCTTCAACCTTGGGATATATTGCTGGTCAGCAGCAATGAAGTTCACAGACCGGTTATTAACCCGGAAATATTATATGACAGAGTGGTAATTTGGACGAATGAATCCTTTCTAGATAAGCACAGTAATAATGAATATGATCTTAGTGCCTGCTTTAAAGACGCTGAAAAAATGCAAAGGAACTTAATCCGGTTAGATCCTGCTCAAATCAGCAAAACACAGCTTATTCTATCTTGGTTGGAAGACGCTTGTAAGAGAGATCAACCGGGAGGTCACATTTTAAAAAACGCTATTTTTATTCAGCTACTTGTCAGAATAAACGACCAGTTCTCAGAAGGCGGTGCACAACCACAAGATGATCTTGATCGGGATACCACGGTACAATCAGTTATTACATATATTAATGAGAATATAAAAAGCGACTTGTCCATTGATTCCATAGCATCCAACTTGTTTGTCAGCAAGTATTATCTGATGCATAAGTTTAAAGAGCGAACCGGGTATACCATATATAACTATATTCTACAAAAGAGAATTCTATTGGCCGGTACATTGATAAAAAAGGGCGTGCCTATGATGCAAGCAAGCTATGAATGCGGATTCAATGATTATTCATGTTTTGTCAGAGCATTTAAAAAAATATATGGTGTGTCTCCCAAAAAATATTTCAAGCAATTCAAAAAGCCCGATGAATTCAAAGAAGACAAACACTTCGTGTAGCTTATGCCAACTTTAAATAATCGTTCATGGTCAATGCATACTGCTTTTCCACCGGTAGGTCCTTTTCAAACTTAAACCCTATTTTATGAAATACGTGAATGGAGCGTTTGTTTTTGTTGTGGATTTTCGCAATCACTTTCTTGACTCTCCATTCAAAAAAGGCATCGCGGGGTCCTTCTTCAACGGCACGGGTAACGAAGCCCTTGCCCCATTTGTTCTTATCACCGATTACCACAACCATTTCAGCTTCTGAGGATCTGGGTACTAGCCTCAAAAAACCTACCGGTTCATCATCACCTGTGCACACCACAAAAAATGACCCGTTTTGATTGAATAGATGGGTCATAACCGGTAGATTGACTCTTTCGACGGTTTGCCGGATACTATCCGTGACATTGTGACTTTCATTGAGAAATTTCGTAACATCATCATCTTTAAGCCAATCTGCGATTTTACATGCATCTTTTTTATACACTTCTTGTCGTAATTTTAAAGATTTCACCTTTGTATAACCGGCAACAGGATTTTTTCCTGATGAGCCGTCTCCTTTCCTTAGCAAATACCTGCAAAATTATATCACAGGACATCATTTTTATAAAATCCTGTAAATCAAATTAAATTGTGTTTAACAAGGTTTAACTGACTTTTTCGGCGTTTATCTAAGGCTTTCATAGCACCTTCCTAAAATGGAATCAATAAAGGAAAAATGGTTAAATGTTTCAATTTACTGACTATTGAAAGTATGGTATTGAGTTTGGTATTGTCTTACATCTTGCAAGCACATATCCAAAATCATTTGATAACACCGGCTATATCTGTTATAATATCAACAATTAAAAGGCAGAACAAACCCTTTTGGGTAATACACATATCAATATTTAGGAAAGGAATAAGCAAAGCATATGAAATTAGCATTTTCAACGCTTGGTTGTCCGGATTTCAATTGGTCGGATATTTATGCTATGGCCAAGGATATCGGTTTTGACGGTATTGAAATACGCGGACTTGGAAAAGATATTTTTTCTGATAGAGCACAGCCTTTTCACGAAGATGAAATAGCGCAAACCATAAAAAAATTATCAAAATTACGATTGGAGATCCCCTGTGTATCTTCCGGTTGTTGTTTAAAATTCTCGGAGAAGGTTCAGGAGAATAAAGATGAAATCATTCAATACATTCAATTGGCATCTAAAGTAGGAGCTCCTTTTGTCAGGGTGTTAGGTGACCTGGAACCTCATCCCGAAGGAGAAGTGGATGATCAGGTGGTTCTTGCCGCATTAAAGGAATTGGCTCCTGTTGCTGAAAAATTCAATGTAGTTTTACTGGTGGAAACAAATGGTGTATACACTGATACGGAACGCTTAAGGCAGTTGTTGGACAATGTAGCCAGTGATAATGTTGCAGCATTATGGGATGTTCATCACCCATATCGGTTCGCAAATGAAAAACCGGGCAAAACCGTTCAAAACCTTGGTGCGTACATTCAATATGTGCATATCAAAGATTCTGTCATGGAAGGCAATAAAGTGAAATATCGCATGATGGGTGAAGGTGATTTACCGGTGGAAGATATGATTCTTGCATTACGCTCCATCAATTATGAAGGATATATTTCCTTGGAGTGGGTAAAACGCTGGGCACCGGAGTTAACCGATCCCGGTATCGTATTCCCGCATTTTGTAGAATATATGAGCAGATTCATGGATAAGAAAACCGGAAATGTGGGCTTGTTTGACAACAACACCAAAACCGGTAAATATATTTGGAAGAAGGACGAATTGATCGACCTGACATTTCCTCAGGTTTTGGATCGGGTTGCAGATGAATTCCCGGATCAATTCGCTTTCCGATATACGACATTGGATTACACCCGAACTTATTCAGAATTCAGAGATGACGTGGATACATTCGCTCGCGCATTGATCGCTCTCGGTGTCAAGCCCAGGGATCATGTAGCCATTTGGGCTACAAATGTACCTCAATGGTATATAACATTTTGGGCGACGGTTAAAATCGGTGCAGTGCTTGTTACTGTAAACACGGCATATAAAATATATGAAACGGAATACTTGTTGCGCCAGTCCGACACCCACACATTGATTATGGTAGACGGATACAAGGATTCCAACTATGTAGAAATCATCAAAGAAATTTGCCCTGAATTGGAAACCGCTGAAGCCGGCAAACCTTTGCATATGAAACGCTTGCCTTTCTTACGTAATATTATTACGGTGGAATCGGAGCAAAAGGGATGCTTGACTTGGGATAAAGCTATGGAGTTGGCTGAAAAGGTGCCGATTGAAGAAGTGTATCGCAGGATGGCCTATATCAACAAACACGATGTTTGTAACATGCAGTACACATCCGGTACCACAGGATTTCCCAAAGGGGTTATGTTAACTCACTACAACGTTGTGAACAATGGTAAATCTATCGGAGATTGCATGGATTTTTCTACTGCAGACCGTTTGTTAATTCATGTACCTATGTTCCACTGCTTTGGAATGGTGCTTGCCATGACCGCAGCAATGACTCACGGAACCACGATGACTCCGTTGCCTTACTTCTCTCCGAGATTATCTCTTGAGGCAATTAACAAGGAGCACATAACAGCTTGTCACGGTGTACCCACTATGTTTATTGCCATGCTGGAACACGAAAATTTCAGCAAAACCGACTTCTCTTATATGAGAACCGGTATTATGGCCGGCAGCCCTTGTCCTGTAAAGGTCATGCAGGACGTTGTGGACAAAATGAATATGAAGGAAATCACCATTGTTTTCGGACAGACCGAATCATCTCCCGGATGTACTCAAAGCCGAGTGGATGACTCCATTGAACTGCGCGTAAATACTGTGGGAAGAGCACTACCCGGTGTAGAGTGCAAAATTGTAGATCCGGTTACCGGAGAAGATCTGCCTGATGATACGGATGGAGAATTTGTGGCCAGAGGTTATAATATCATGAAGGGTTATTACAAAATGCCGGAAGCAACTGCTGTAGCCATTGATGAAGACGGTTGGCTGCACACCGGGGATTTGGCTCGTCGGGATAAAGACGGAAACTACAAAATTACCGGACGTATCAGAGATATGATCATTCGGGGTGGAGAAAATATTTATCCGAAAGAGATTGAGGACTTTATATACACCCATCCGAAAGTGAAGGATGTTCAAGTGATCGGCGTTCCCGACAAGCAATACGGGGAAGTGATTATGGCTTGCGTGATATTAAAAGCCGGTATGACCTTGACGGAGGACGAACTCAAAGAATACGTAAGAACGCATATGGCAAAACATAAAACGCCAAAGTATGTGGATTTCGTTAAAGAATTCCCCATGAATGCCGCAGGAAAGATATTAAAGTATAAGATGCGTGAAGATGCAGTGGAAAAATTCGGTCTACAAAATGAGCGTACTGTAACGGCATAATAAAAAATTATTAAAAAGATATGAAATGCTCCGCTTTTTGAAAAAGGAGGAGCATTTTTTATATTTTTCGTCCAAAACGTGGGAAATGATATATAATAATGGTAATAAGAAATGGAGGAATGAAGAATGGGGCTCATACGTATTATTCAAGGTGATATCACCCAATTACCGGTAGATGCTGTGGTTAAGACCTGCAACTGGAAAAAAGATGATCACGTGTCCGGCCGAAGTATTGGACAAGCCGTTCTGGCAAATGGTCATGAAATTCCGGCAAAATACATCATACATACCACAGGACCCGTTTGGCAAGGTGGGAATGATAATG